>DBNZ01000041.1:0-967 GCA_002299495.1 Methylococcaceae bacterium UBA659 | reverse complement strand
AAGAAAGATGGTGTGATAAACGTCAACATGGACGACGAGGTCATCCGTGGCGCCACCGTCATCAAGGACGGCAAGATCACCTGGCCCGCACCGCCACCTAAACTCACCGCCGCGCCAGCCAAACCTGTAGCCGCGCCCATCAGCAAAGCAGCCGAACACCGCCGCAGTAAAGCCGACCCCGCCACACGCTGGACGATTTTAGTGGTCGCCGCCGCCGCGTTGCTGGGTTTGGGCAGTATCTTGCCGGCATCGTTTATGGCCCACTTCACGGTGTTCGTGCTGGCTTGTTTTGTCGGTTACCAAGTGATCTGGAACGTCACCCCGTCCCTGCACACACCCCTGATGAGCGTGACCAACGCGATCAGCGGCATTATCGTCATCGGCGCCATCCTGCAAATTTCGGCACCCTCCGAACTGGTCAGCATGCTGGCCACGTTTGCCGTCCTTATCGCATCCATCAACATCGTCGGCGGTTTTTGGGTAACCCGCCGTATGCTGGGTATGTTCAGAAAATAATCGGAGAAATAAAATGACCCATAGCTTAGTCACCATGGCTTACATCATCGCCATCATCTTGTTTATCTTGAGCTTGAGCGGCCTTAGCAACCAAGAATCGGCGCGTCGGGGCAATTATTTCGGCATGTTCGGCATGGCCATCGCAGTCATCGCCACCAGTTTGATGGAATCTGTCACCGCCTACGGATACCTGATCGGGGCCATCTTGATTGGCGGCAACATTGGCGCCTACGCCGCCAAAAAAGTCGCCATGACCCAAATGCCGGAACTGGTCGCCATCATGCACAGCCTGGTCGGCTTGGCTGCCGTGTTAGTCGGATACGCCAACTTTATGGACGACACCGTCCATTTCGTCGGCATGGAGAAAACCATACACGAAGCGGAAATCTACGCCGGCATCCTGATCGGAGCCATCACTATTTCCGTCTCGGTGATCGCCTTCGGCAAACTC
>DBNZ01000073.1 GCA_002299495.1 Methylococcaceae bacterium UBA659 | reverse complement strand
CTATCGGGGACTAAAAATCTTCACTTCGCTATCGCTCCGTTGCCAAGATTTTCAGCGAACGCGCACCTGCTAGCCTATAGCCCTTAACATCGCCGCCAACTGCTTGACCGCCTGCCCCCGATGGCTTAGGGCGTTTTTTTCCGCAGCGGACAATTGCGCGCAGGTGCATTTCCGGCTCGCCAACCAAAACACCGGGTCATAGCCGAAGCCGTCGCCGCCGGCCGCTTGGAACGCAATGGCGCCTTCCCAAACCCCGTGCGCTATCAACGGGCAAGGGTCGTAGGCATCGCGCAGGAACACCAGCACACAAACAAAGCGGGCAGCCCGCCGACCTTCCGGCACATTTGCCATCGCTTGCAGCAACTGGTCCAAATTGTCCAAGTCGCTAGCCCCCTCCCCGGCGTAACGGGCGGACCGTACCCCGGGGGCGCCACCTAAGGCATCGACCATAATCCCCGAATCATCGGCAATGGTCGGCAACCCAGACTGCACCGCCGCGTTTCTCGCCTTTAGCAAGGCGTTTTCAACAAAGGTGCAGGCGGTTTCCGCACATTCCTTAATGCCAAACTCGGTCTGCGGCGTGATCAGGTAATCCGGCAATAAGGCTTGGATTTCCCTAGACTTGCCGACATTGCCGCTGGCCAAAATAATGGGTTGCCGTGGACGGGGCGGCATTATTCGTCCATTCCCAACACTTGCCGTTGTTTCGCCAACAACTGCTTGATGCCGTTTTCCGCCAACGTCAGCATGGCATCCAGCTCTTCTTTCCTAAAAGCATGGCCTTCGGCGGTGCCTTGCACCTCGATGAAGGCCGACAGATCGTTCATGACCACATTCATATCGGTCTCGGCATTGCTGTCTTCGGCATAATCCAAATCCAACACCGGAATGCCTGCAAAAATCCCCACCGACACCGAGGCCACTTGCCCATACAAGGGGTTGGATTTGATCAGCCTGCGTGCCAACATTTTTTGCGCCGCCAAGGACAGAGCGATAAATCCGCCGGTGATTGAAGCCGTGCGGGTGCCCCCATCCGCCTGCAAGACATCGCAATCAATGGTGATGGTGTGTTCGCCCAGCGCCTTCAAATCCACCGCCGCCCTCAGCGACCGCCCAATCAAGCGCTGGATTTCCAAGGTGCGTCCGCCTTGCTTGCCATAACTGGCTTCGCGGCCCATGCGGCTATGGGTGGACCTTGGCAACATGCCGTATTCCGCCGTCACCCACCCTTCACTTTTGCCTTTCAAGAACCGGGGCACGGACTTATCAACGCTGGCGGTGCATAAAACTCGGGTATCGCCAAATTCAACCAACACGGAACCTTCCGCATGTTTGGTATAGCCACAGGTAAATTTTATATCACGCAATTGGTCTGGATTACGTCCGCTAGGTCTCATAGATTTTCCGTAAAAAAAATAAAACGGTGAAGTATACCTGACGCCGGTAAACTTGCCCGCTTATTTGAAAAATATCTTAAAATCCATAAGGCTACGGATTACTCATAAGCCGTTATAGGTGGGATTAAACAACTCACCGTGATGACAGGGAGGGATGAGCGGCATGTCCGGCCATCCCTTGCAGAAGATTATTTCAACATTATGAAGAAGCCTTGCTGGCCGCGCTGGATATTGATCAACAAGCCCCGTGACGAACCGGCTGCTTGTTTCAGTTCATCCAAATTGTGGATACGGTAGCGGTTGGCTGAAACGATGATGTCGCCTGGGCGCAACCCAATCCGCCAAAGCTCGGAGGTGGTGTCAATTTTTTCAATCAGCACGCCTTCGACTTGATTTTTTGCCGTTGCACCCAGCACGACCCCGCGCAATTTAGGATGCAGTGTCTCACCCAATACCTGCACCCGTTCTGGCTTGCCGATGATCGCAACGACCGTTTTCCTTTCGTCTCCGTGATAATAGTCAATGCTGACTTTATCCCCCACTTGCAACAAACCGACAATGTTGCGGATATCATGGCTATTTTTTACGGGCTTGCCATTGGCGCCGACAATAATATCACCCGGCTCCAAACCGGCCGCGGCGGCGGGGGAATTGCTTTCAATCCGGCTGATCACGGCGCCATGCCGTTGCTCTAAATCAAAGGCCTTAACCAACTCCGGAGTCAAGTCTTGGGTAACCACGCCCAACAAACCGCGCCTGACTTCGCCATGTTTGACCAAAGCACCCTTGATGGCAATGGCCATGTTCGAAGGGATGGCAAAACCAATGCCGACGTTACCCCCTGCAGGCGCCAAAATGGCCGTGTTCATGCCAATGAATTCACCCCGCAAATTGACCAGGGCACCACCGGAATTACCTGGGTTAATCGACGCATCGGTCTGGATAAAATCTTCGTAACCTTCAATGCCCAATCCGGAGCGGCCTAACGCGCTAACAATACCCGAAGTGACGGTTTGACCCAACCCGAACGGATTGCCTATGGCGACCACAAAGTCACCGACTCGCACCTGACTGGAATCGGCAATCGGCAACTCAGTCAGGTTATCGGCCGGAATTTGGATGACAGCAACATCGGATGCGGGATCGGTCCCCACCAATTCTGCCTCCAACTGTCGGCCATCGCTTAAAGTGATGGTAATTTTATCGGCCTTGTGGATGACATGGCTGTTGGTCAGCACCAAGCCTTGATCACTGTCAATAATAACCCCGGAACCCAAACTGTTGCGCTGCTGCTGCTGGCGCGGCATATGCGGCAGGTTGTAGAAATAACGGAAAAAAGGATCCTGCAATAACGGGTTATCGTGTGCCTGGATATGGGTGGTGGTAGAAATATTCACCACCGCTGGCATAGTGCGCTCCAACATGGGCGCCAAAGTTGGCAAAGGCTGGCCTTGGACATAAGCGGGTAAACCTTCAGCCTGGGCACACAGAAACATGCCTAGTGCCCCAAACACTACCGCCAAAAATCGCCATTTTTGTTTGTTATTATTCATGCTACTCATCCCGTGGTGGTTAAATTGTGCGAAAAGCAATGTGGAGACAAAAGATGAAATTACAAGATTCCTATAATCAGGGCAAGTTTTTTAAGCTTCCCCTGTTGCTTGCAAACCGTTTTAATGAGTGTGGCAAATGTTTGGCCACACAGTCATCGTCAGTATAAAATTCACCTGGGCATTTACACAGAAAATTGCGGGCTTAACGCAGGAAAAGATAATATTCGATATCGGGTTACCCCTATCCCAAAACTTGGCGACCCTTGATCCCGGTCTTGGCAGCAAGCGATTGAAACTGAAACCTTAGCTTACCAACCTGCAACCAACCTGCGGGCATTTTGCGTTTTTTCTGGTAAACCTTAAGCCTTGGGGATTTCCTGTAAACGGATAATCCCCTACTTCCCAAACCCATAACATTACAAGGACAGAAATATGACCACCATAGCAGACCCCATTGTTGGGAATTGGTATAAGGACATGGAAAACAACCTACAATTCACGGTAGTGAACATTGATGACGACGCCATAGACGTGCAATATCTGAATGGCGATATTGGCGAGTATGACAACGAGAGTTGGTACCATTCGACCTTTGACTACATTGAAGACCCGGAAGACTGGAGCGCCCCCTTTGACGATTTGGAACTGGACGACTTAGGTTACTCGGATACTGACAAGCACCTTCCAGAAAAGGTGGATTTGGACAATTATTTGGATGGACAGGATTAAACCATGAAAATGACCGCCGAGCAGTTCCTGGACTGGCCATCAAAAAGGCTCACCTTATTGGCCATGTCCGGCGCGGGCAAGACCACGTTGGCGAATAAATTGCCCAAATCCAAATGGTTCCATTATTCCGGCGATTACCGCATTGGCACTAAATACCTGGAAGAGCCGATTTTGGACAATATCAAACGCCAAGCCATGACCGTACCGTTCCTGCGGGATTTATTGCGTTCGGATTCGATTTACATCAGCAGCAAAATCACCGTTGACAACTTGGCCGCCGTTTCCAGTTTTCTGGGCAAATTAGGCGACCCTAAACTGGGCGGTTTGTCCTTGCCTGAATTCAAACACCGGCAAAAATTGCACCACAAGGCCGAAATCAACGCCATGAACGACGTCCCCGATTTTATCCATAAGGCAGATGACATTTACGGTTACCAACATTTCATCAACGACGCCGGCGGCAGCGTCTGTGAACTGGACAGCCCCCAGGTATTGGCCAGGTTGGCCGAACACACTCTGATCATTTACCTCAAAATCCCGCAAAATCTGGAACACACCATCATCGAACGCGCCAAAACCGATCCCAAGCCGTTGTATTACCGAGAAGCGTTTTTGGATGAAAAATTGACGGCATATCTGGCCTTGCAGGGCTACCACTCATCGGACGAAATGCCGCCGGATGATTTTGTCACTTGGGTTTTTCCGGAACTGTTCCAGTCGCGCATCCCGCGTTATCAAGCTATCGCCGATCAATACGGTTACAGCGTCGATGCCAATGAGGCCGCCGCCGTCAAATGTGAGGATGATTTTCTGCAATTGGTCGCTGACGCGCTTCGTGTCCAGCAATGACCAAGGAGCGTCGCCATGCCCTTAGTTGCCCACACCGATTTGCCCACGTTTGACCGCTTGCGCCGGGAAGGCGAAGAAATCGTCGATCCCGAACGCGCCAAACAACAAGACATCCGCGAAATGCATATCGGTTTGCTGAACATGATGCCGGATGCGGCATTGGAAGCCACCGAGCGGCAGTTTTTCCGTTTGGTCGGCGCTTGTAACCAAATCGTCCAGTTCCACATGCACCCATTCACCATTGACGGTTTGCCTAGAAGTGAAAAAGCCCAAGCGCATATCGACGCCTATTACGAACCGTTTGCAAAAATAAAGGCGGACGGACTGGACGGCCTGATTATCAGCGGCGCCAACGTGACCCGTCCGCGGCTACCCGAAGAAGATTTTTGGCTGCCGCTGATGGAAGTGGTTTCTTGGGCGAAAGAAAATGTCACCTCGACTTTATGCTCTTGCCTGGCCACCCACGCGGTCGTTGAACACTGTTACGGTATCGCCCGCACCCGCTTACCCGCCAAGCGTTGGGGCGTGTTCGCGCACAAATTGACCGACCGCACACACCCGTTGGTGGCCGAAACCAACACCCGGTTTGATGTGCCACACTCACGTTTTAACGAGATTTTTCAAGCAGATATGGAACGAAAAGGGCTGCAAGTCCTGGTCGTCAGTCTTAAGTCTGGAGTACATTTGGCAGTCAGCCCCGACGGCTTCCGGTTGGTGTTTTTCCAAGGCCATCCAGAATACGACGACATCAGCTTGATGAAAGAATACAAACGGGAGGTGGCGCGCTTTTATCGTGGCGAACTGGCCGAGTACCCGCCTTTCCCGGAAAACTATTTCAATAAAATAGCCCGCCACTCTTTGTCCGGCTACCAACAACGAGTGCTGGACGCGCGCCAAAATAACCTGGCCATCCCCGAATTTCCTGAAGCCTTGTTAATGGAACATCTGGACAACACTTGGCGCGACTCCGCTAAGGCCGTTTTTAATAACTGGTTAGGAAAAATATACCAGTTGACCAACCAAGACCGGCGCTTACCGTTTATGGCAGGCGTCAACCCCGAAAACCCATTGGGGCTGTCAATAAAACAGCCCTTGCCTAAAAAATAAGCAAAGGCTGATAAAAAAGGCGGGCAAACTTTCTTACACGTCGAAATGGGCGCCAATCCCAAAAATGATCTGGTGATTAACCGTCTCAGTGGTTACCGCTCAAAAAATGACTTTACTGTCTTTCAAATCGGCATAAATGTCGTCCAAAGCCACTAAGTCGGCATTAAAACTGACATCAACGACGCTGGGTTCGGCATTGACGCATAAACACAGCAAACCTGCATCCTTTATGGCCTTAATCAAGGCCGCATCCGCCGCTTCCAGAATGGTGGTGGCATGGCCGTTATCGAACAACTTCCTTTCCAGTTGATAGGCGACATCTTTGCCGGCTGCGCCGTCCAACGATATGGCCGTTGGTTTTTGGCTGAACCGCGCCGACCGCTCCTCTCCGGTGACCGGCTGCAACTCCGCCTCATCGCCTACCCCGATGATCATGCCGGCGCCCACCGTGCCGTTGCTCAAACGGTCGATAACGATGAACGAACCGGTGCCACGGCTGGTTTTGTAAGCGTCGAACACCACCGGGGCGTTCACCGACACGGTGCAGCAGCCGATTTCGTTCAAATGCAGTTCGCTGGCGTCATGGTGTTCTAAGGTATTGACATCAATGCGATGATGGATCATGGCCACCGAACCCGAGACGCTGCGGGTAGCCAGTTTGATGATGTACTGCCGGCCTGGAACCAGTGCTTTCTCGTGCATCCAAACGATATGCGCCTTGAATTTGTCAGCGACGGTGGCGGCTTGTTCTTGCAGGCCGATAATCATGTCGCCACGGCTAATGTCAATTTCATCTGCCAAGGTGAAGGTGACCGACATCGGCGCGAAGGCCTGTTCCAACTCCCCGTCGAAAGTCACAATCGATTCGATTTTGCTGGATTTTCCGGAGGGTAACACGGTGATGGCATCGCCTTTATGGAACACGCCGGAGGCCACCGTGCCGCAAAATCCCCGGAAATTAAGGTTAGGGCGGTTGACATATTGCACCGGAAAACGGGCGTTGGTGAAATTGCGGTCATTCGCGATCACCACCGTATTCAGGGCTTCCATTAAAGGGACGCCGGCGTACCAAGGCATATTTTCGCTAGGGTTGACGACATTGTCGCCATCCAGCGCCGACATCGGAATAAACAAAATGTCGTGCAAATCCAAGGTAGCGACAAAATTTAGGTAATCTCGTTTGATATGTTCGAAGGCGCTTGAGCTGTAATCGACCAAATCCATTTTATTGACGGCCACGATGACGTGCTTGATGCC
>DBNZ01000187.1 GCA_002299495.1 Methylococcaceae bacterium UBA659 | reverse complement strand
CTTATTGTGCTTTGGCTATATGAGGGCAGTGAGCCTGAAATTTGTGATGGCAGAATTCTTATGCAATATCAACCGCAACAGGCCATGTCCATGGTTAATTCGGCGCCTGCTACAAAGAGACGGGGCACTGGTGTTTATCAAACTGAAAGAACGTGTGTTAACAGCGGCTACGCGGTCTGCTGGCTGACGTTGCGCGGCGCTCGACAGTCTGCGGTGCACTGCCATCGCAACAGATTGAGGAAATCCTCTGGTACGTCCAGTACCCGCAGGCGCTGCCGTAGCAGCGCCGCCCCGGCGCGATGCGGGGGCACTACCTAAGCACCGGGCTGCGTTCTTCGGCCCGGCGCGGGACTCCTGCCATGCCGTCGTGGTACGCGAACCGCTAACGACACTTTTAAACCCCGTTCTTAATTTTGACTTGAACTTCGTTTTTACAACTTAGCGGGCGTTCTGGTTTATAAAACTTAAAAACCTAGTGCTTTACTAAGGATTTAATTGGGACTAATATAGTCCCATATGTCGGACGGGTGTTTAATGCTGCGACTAAGCAAGCTTACGGATTATGCAACGCTGATTCTTAGTGTGCTGGCTAAGGAGCGGCCACGTTTGGTCGCCGCTATGGAGATTTCCGAGATCACCGCCGTCCCTTTGCCAACAGTCAGTAAAATTCTCAAATCCCTTTTGAACGCAAAATTATTAACTTCGGTACGCGGCGCAAAAGGGGGCTATTCATTAGCACGGAATCCGAATGAAATCACTGTGGCGGAGATTATTAAAGTGTTAGAAGGCCCGATTGCTTTGACAGAATGTAGCCTGTCAGTGGATAAGTGCAATCAATCACCAGGCTGTGGTATACGTCCAAATTGGAACGCTATTAACCAAGCTGTCTACAATGCGCTAGAAGGTGTGACTTTAGTGGATTTAATCCAACCTGTTCAAAATACAACTGAGATACATATCCCTGTATCGAATTTATGGCCACGGATTTAGAGGTTTTTATGTCAGCAGCTGCAAAGGAAATCAACGACCTAATTAGCAAAGAGTATAAGCAGGGCTTTGTTACGGTTTTGGAAACTGAAACTTTCCCCCCGGGGCTTAATGAGGAGGTTATCCATCAACTGTCGAAGATAAAAAATGAGCCTGATTTTATGCTCGACTATCGTTTAAAAGCGTTCCGGCATTGGCAAACGATGTCGGCGCCCGATTGGGCCCAGCTAGATATTGCTGCGATAGATTATCAGGCCATCAGCTACTATTCCGCGCCAAAAAGTAAAAAAGACGGCCCAAAAAGCTTGGCTGAGGTCGATCCGGAAGTGTTGGCGGCTTATAAAAAACTGGGCATTCCTTTAGACGAACAGGAGCGGTTGGCGGGTATTGCCGTAGATGCCGTATTCGATAGCGTTTCAGTGGCCACCACTTTTAAGGATAGGTTGAAACAGGCCGGGGTAATTTTTTGTCCGATTTCTGAAGCGTTACGCGATTATCCCGATTTGGTCAGGCAATACTTAGGTTCGGTGGTGCCGCATACCGATAACTTCTTCGCCGCGCTAAACTCGGCCGTATTCACCGACGGTTCGTTCGTGTATATCCCTAAGGGCGTCCGTTGCCCAATGGAATTATCCACTTATTTTCGGATTAACGCAGCCAATACCGGCCAATTTGAACGCACGTTAATTATTGTCGACGAAGGCGGTTATGTCTCGTATTTGGAAGGCTGCACCGCACCGATGCGCGACGAAAACCAATTACATGCGGCAGTCGTTGAGTTGGTTGCATTGGACTATGCCCAAATTAAATATTCCACCGTGCAGAACTGGTATCCGGGTGATAAAGAAGGCAAAGGCGGCATTTATAATTTCGTCACCAAGCGGGCCGACTGCCGCGGCGTTAATTCCAAAGTTTCCTGGACACAAGTCGAAACGGGTTCGGCCATCACCTGGAAATATCCCAGCTGCATTTTGACCGGTGACAATGCTATAGGCGAATTTTATTCCGTTGCCGTCACCAATAATTTCCAACAAGCCGACACCGGCACCAAAATGATCCATATAGGTAAAAACACCCGCAGCACCATTGTGTCGAAAGGTATTTCTGCCGGCCGGGCGCAAAATACCTATCGCGGTTTGGTGAAGGTGCTGAAAAGTGCCGAACATGCCCGCAACCATACCCAATGTGATTCGTTGTTGGTAGGTGACCGCTGCGGTGCACATACTTTTCCCTATATTGAAGTCAAGCAGCCCACAGCCCTGGTTGAGCATGAAGCCACCACGTCAAAAATCAGCGAAGACCAGTTATTTTTCTGCCAACAGCGCGGGTTGTCTGCCGAGGATGCCGTATCGATGATCGTCAACGGCTTTTGTAAGGAAGTTTTTAAGGAGTTGCCGATGGAATTTGCAGTTGAGGCGCAGGCTTTACTCGGCTTAAGTTTAGAAGGGTCGGTAGGTTAACTTAAATAACGATGAGGCTAAGATGAATTGGCAAGAAGTCTGTGCAAATCCTAATTTAAAAAATCTTCCGTTCAAAATAGAGCTCAACGAATACGGGCAAATCGTCATGAGTCCTATGAAAGTCATCCACTCGCTGTTGCAGGGTGAGATAGAAAGATTGTTGTCGCGCCTTATAACAGGCGGCAAAGTGTTCCCCGAGTGCGCCATCGCCACCGAGAAAGGCACTAAAGTCGCCGATGTGGTTTGGGTTTCCGATGGACGCTTGCAACAGATCAAATACGAAATCGAATGCTCGATTGCGCCGGAAATTTGTATCGAAGTGTTATCTGACAGCAACACCGAAGCAGAAATGATGGCTAAAAAAACAGCTTTATTTCCAGCAACAGGCACAGGAATTTTGGTTATGTGACCAACAAGGCAATATGCGTTTTTTTAACTGCGATAACGAGTTGGTCCATTCTGAATGGCTACCCGATTTTCCCATGCGTGTTGAAGTTTAAGGGTTCAATAACGCTTAAGATGGCTGAAAACGACCGCCCCCGACCTTATCAAAACCGAAACAATGGAAAACCAATGCTCAGTATTAACCATTTAACCGTCAACATAAACGATAAACAAATCCTCAAAGGCATTAACCTTGAGGTAAAGGCGGGCGAA
>DBNZ01000125.1:30813-38965 GCA_002299495.1 Methylococcaceae bacterium UBA659 | reverse complement strand
GATCTACCGATTACCGGCATTCCTGAACAAGTCATTTACCATGGCAATCTGGTTAGCTCGGTAGCCGTCCTTGGCAGCGATTATGTTGGCATGAAGCCGACCATGATGGTTGCAGAAGGTGACCGGGTCAAATTAGGCCAAGTGCTTTTTGAAGACAAAAAAAATCCAGGCTGTGTTTTTACCGCACCGGGTGCGGGTATTGTAAAAGCCGTTCATCGCGGCGAAAAAAGAGTCTTACAATCGGTTGTCATTGAGTTAAGTGGTTCGGATGAAGTTTTGTTCGCTAGTTATCCAGAAGTTGAATTAGCTGGTTTGTCGGCGGCACAAGTGAGGGATGGCTTAGTTGCCTCAGGGCTTTGGACTACGTTAAGGGCGCGGCCTTACGGAAAAAACCCGCCGCTAGACGGCAGGCCCAGCGCGTTGTTTGTCACCGCGATGGACACCAATCCTTTAGCGGCCGACCCGGTGCTGATCATCAAAGAACGGAGCCAAGATTTTATCAACGGCTTAAAAGTGGTCGGTAAATTAACCGATGGAAAAACCTATGTCTGTAAAGCTTCCGGCGCCGATATCCAAGTAGGCGACGCACCGGTCACGGTCGCCCAATTTTCAGGCCCGCATCCGGCCGGACTTCCTAGCACCCACATCCATTTTGTTGACCCGGTCAACATCGACAAATTTGCTTGGTATTTAGACTACCAAGCGGTTATGGCCATCGGCGCATTGTTCACCACAGGCCGTCTGAATGTTGAAAAAATCATATCCTTAGCCGGTCCCGCAGTTAACAAGCCACGTTTGTTGCGTACCCGTGTCGGTGCTAACACCGACGATTTAGTGGCCGGGGAATTACAGGAAAACCTGGAAAACCGGGTTATTTCCGGCTCTGTGCTTTATGGACATCATAGCGCTGAATGGGCCGCGTTCCTTGGCCGCTATAGCAATCAAATTTCGGTATTGGAAGAAGGCCGCACCCGTGAGCTGTTCGGTTGGATTGTCCCCGGCAAAGACAAATACTCTGCCCTAGATGTCTATTTATCCAGCCTAGACCGCAGGGCCGACCGCAGATTTCCGTTGACCACCACCAAAAACGGCAGCAACCGGGCTATTGTGCCCGTGGGCGTTTACGAAGCCGTCATGCCTATGGACATTTTGCCTACCCCGTTGCTGAAAGCCTTAGTGGTCGGTGATAGCGACCAAGCCCAATTATTGGGCTGTTTGGAACTGGACGAAGAGGATGTGTCGTTGTTGACTTTTGTCGATCCAGGCAAACATGATTTTGGCCCCTTACTCAGGGCAAACTTAACCAAAATAGAGAAGGAAGGATAATGTCGGCTAGACAACTCTTAGACAGCATTGAACCGTACTTTACCAAAGGCGGCAAATACGAAAAGTATTACGGTCTCTATGAGATGGTGGATACTTTTATCTACACGCCGGCCGATGTGACCCGCGGAAAGACCCATGTCCGTGATGGCATAGACCTTAAGCGCACCATGACCTTCGTGGTCATCGCCACTTTTTTCTGTGTTTTAATGGCGATGTACAACACCGGTTACCAAGCCAATTTGGCGATGGAGGCGATGGGGCTAGAAAAAATTGACAATTGGCGCAGTATCCCGATGACGGTGTTCGGTTACAATCCAATGAACCCGCTATCAAACATCGTGCATGGGGCATTGTATTTTCTGCCGATCTACCTGGTCACCATAGCCGTGGGCGGTGTTTGGGAGGTGTTGTTCGCCACCGTCCGTGGCCACGAAGTCAACGAAGGCTTCTTGGTTTCATCCATGTTGTATGCCTTGATCATGCCGCCCGATATGCCTTTGTGGCAAGTTGCATTAGGCATTTCATTCGGAATCGTCATCGGCAAAGAAGTGTTTGGCGGGACGGGTAAAAATTTCTTGAACCCGGCCCTGACTGGCCGGGCATTTTTGTATTTTGCCTATCCGGCTTCGATTTCCGGCGATGCCGTGTGGGTGGCTGTGGACGGTTACACCGCCGCCACCCCGTTAGGATTGGCCGCCAACGGCGGTTTGGCCGCTGTCACCCAGCATTACAGTTGGGTGCAAACGTTTTTTGGCTTCGAGCCAGGTTGCCTGGGCGAAACTTCGGTTTTGGCCATCATGATCGGCGCGGCGTTCCTGTTGTACACCCGGGTGGCCTCTTACCGCATCATGGCGGGCGTGTTTCTGGGAATGGTGGTCACCTCGTTATGGTTCAACAGCGTAGGAAGCGACACCAATCCAATGTTTGCGGTGCCTTGGTATTGGCATTTGACCATGGGCGGATTTGCTTTTGGTATGGTGTACATGGCCACCGACCCGGTCAGTGCGGCGATGACCAACACCGGTCGCTGGATTTTCGGTTGTTTGGTAGGAGCCATGACGGTACTGATCCGCGTGGTGAACCCGGCTTTTCCCGAGGGCATTATGTTGGCGATCCTGTTCTCCAACATGTTCGCACCCATAATTGACTATTTTGTCGTGCAGGCCAACATTAGAAGAAGGATGAAGCGTCATGCCTAATGAAACCAAAAAATGCCGGCACATGACAAAATTGTGTGCGGAGCTAGAAAAATATGAAATTTATTTAAAAGCCAAGGCTTATGCTGAAAAAGTATTGGCATTGGGCAACGACAGCCTGGAAAAAACCATCGCCATCGCCATATCCTTGTGCTTGGTTTGCGCGGTGTTGGTGTCCTTTGCCGCCGTTGCGTTAAAGCCACTGCAAATCAACAACAAGGAGCAGGATATGAAAAAAAATATCTTGGAGGTGGCTGGTTTATTGGAAGCAGGCGGCAACATTGACAGGGCTTTCGCGGAAAAAATCGAAGCCAAAATAGTAGATTTAAAGACCGGCGATTATGTGGCAGGAATGAATGTCGCCGAATACGATCAACGCAAAGCCGCCAAGGATCCGGCGCAAAGCGTGGCAATACCTAAAGAAAAAGATATTGCCAATATTCGCTTAAAAGCAAAATATGCAAAAGTTTACTTAGTTAACGAAGGCGGTATGCTTAAGTCGATCATCTTACCTATCAGCGGCTATGGGTTGTGGTCAACCATGTATGGTTTCCTTTCATTGGAGCCGGATGGGCAGACCGTGCAAAGCATCAACTTCTACGACCAGGCGGAAACCCCCGGTTTGGGCGGTGAAGTGGTCAACCCGAACTGGCGGGCGTTGTGGAAAGGCAAAAAAGTGTATGCCGAAACCGACCAGCCGAGTTTGGAAAAAGGCCAAATCGAAGAGGCTGATATTGGCGAGGTTGCCCTGAGCCTGGTCAAAGGCAGCGTCGATCCTGCCAAACCCGGCGCACAATACCAGGTTGATGGTTTGGCGGGGGCCTCCTTGACCAGCGTTGGTGTCACCCATTTAATCCATTACTGGATGGGCAAAGAGGGATTCGCGCCTTATCTGGAAAAAATTAGGACAGCTAAAGGAGCAAAATCATGAGCGCAGTTTTAAGTGAAGAAACCAAAAAAGTATTGATTGATCCCTTGGTCAACAATAACCCCATCACTTTGCAGGTGTTGGGTATATGTTCGGCCTTGGCGGTCACCACCCAAATGTCGACCTCGCTGATTATGTCACTGGCGTTAACCATGGTGACGGCCTGTTCCAGCGCCGCCATCAGCGCCATCAGAAACCATATCCCCGGAAGCATCCGCATTATTGTACAGATGACCATTATTGCTTCGCTGGTTATCGTCGTAGATCAAATTTTGAAAGCGTTTGCCTATGACATCAGCAAGCAATTATCGGTATTCGTCGGCTTGATTATCACCAATTGCATCGTTATGGGCCGTGCCGAGGGTTACGCGATGAAAAACCCGCCCTTAGCCAGTTTTATGGACGGCATTGGCAACGGTTTAGGTTACAGCTTGATTTTGATTTCGGTGGCTTTTGTGCGTGAACTGTTGGGTTCCGGAAAGCTGTTGGGCATCGAAATTCTGCCTTTGGTTAAAGACGGCGGCTGGTACCAGCCCAACGGCTTGATGCTGCTACCCCCTAGCGCGTTTTTCATCATCGGTCTGATCATTTGGGCCGTGCGCGAATGGAAACCGGTACAGCGCGAAAATGTGGAATTCAAGATCATGGCTATTGCCCACGGTGAAGGGGGGCATCACTAATGGAAGCTTATATCAGCCTTTTTATTAAGGCCGTCTTTATCGAAAACTTGGCGCTGTCCTTCTTCTTAGGGATGTGCACCTTTATTGCGGTGTCGAAAAAAATCTCCACCGCTTTGGGTTTGGGTATCGCGGTCATGGTGGTGCAACTGATCACCGTACCTGCCAATAACTTGATTTACCATGCGCTGTTGAAAGAAGACGCCTTGTCCTGGATAGGGCTTAAAGGCGTGGATTTGAGCTTTTTGGCGCTGTTGAGTTGTATCGGCGTAATCGCGGCCCTGGTGCAAATCCTGGAAATGGTTTTGGACAAGTTCTTTCCCGCCCTGTACCACGCATTGGGTATCTTCCTGCCCTTGATCACCGTGAACTGCGCGATTTTAGCGGGTAGCCTGTTCATGATAGAACGCGACTACAATTTTGCCGAAAGCGTCACTTACGGCATTGGCAGTGGTTTCGGTTGGGCATTGGCGATCACCGTCATGGCCGGAGTGCGTGAAAAACTCAAATACAGTGATATACCCGCGTCGTTACAAGGACTGGGTATCACCTTTATTACAGCGGGTCTGATGTCGTTAGGCTTCATGGCTTTCTCCGGCATACAACTATAGGAAGGGTAACAACATGCTTGAAATTCTTTTAGGGATTATCCTTTTTACCGGAATTGTCATCGCGTTGGTGTTTGTCATTATTGGCGCGAAAAGCAAGCTGGTGGCCGAAGGTGACGTGGAAATTGTTATCAATGAAGAGAAAAAAATCCATGTGCCGGTGGGTTCGAAATTATTGACCGCGTTGGCCGATAGCGGCATGTTCGTGTCTTCTGCCTGCGGCGGTGGCGGCACCTGTGGCCAATGCAAGGTTAAGGTCAAGTCAGGTGGCGGCGAAATTTTGGCGACCGAATTAAGTCATATCACCAAACGCGAAGCCGTCGAGGGTGAGCGTCTGGCCTGCCAGGTCTCAGTCAAACACAACATGGACATTGAAGTCGAAGATGCCGTGTTCGGTGTCAAGAAGTGGGAATGCACCGTCAAGTCCAACCATAACGTGGCGACCTTCATCAAGGAATTGGTGTTGGAATTGCCTGAGGGCGAGGCGATCAACTACCGTGCCGGTGGTTATATCCAAATCGAATGCCCGCCCCACTTGGTCAATTACAACGATTTCGCGGTCGAAGAACGTTTCCGCGACGACTGGGACAAATATAACCTATGGCGTTATGTTTCAGACGTTAAAGAGCCTGCCTTGCGGGCGTATTCGATGGCATCCTATCCCGAAGAACAGGAAATTATGCTGAACGTGCGGATTGCGACCCCGCCACCGCGCGCACCCGAAAATGTGCCGCCAGGCATCATGTCCTCCTACATCTTTAGCTTGAAACCTGGCGATAAATGCACCGTGTCGGGTCCTTATGGCGAATTCTATGCCAAGGAAACCGATGCGGAAATGGTGTTCATCGGTGGCGGCGCGGGTATGGCGCCGATGCGGTCACATATTTTTGACCAGCTGCGCCGGTTGACATCAAAACGCAAAATTACGTTCTGGTATGGTGCGCGGAGTAAGCGTGAAATGTTCTATGTCGAAGATTTCGACATGTTGGCCAGGGAGAATGATAATTTTGAGTGGCATGTGGCCTTGTCGGACCCGCTTCCAGAAGATCATTGGGAAGGCTATACCGGGTTCATCCACAACGTGGTTTATGAACACTATTTAAAAAACCACCCCGCACCTGAAGACTGTGAATTTTACATGTGCGGGCCTCCGATGATGAACGCGGCGGTCATTAAAATGCTACAGGACAATGGCGTTGAACCTGAAAACATCATGCTGGATGATTTTGGCGGATAAACCTTAGGTTAATTGCCGCTTGATGATGCCTTCGTCCTTGGGAGATAATCTAAACAGGGGCGGGGGCTTTTTTATTAGTTTTATGTAGGTGATGGCATGATAAAGAAATTGGCGGGGTGCATCATCTTAATAGGCCTGACTTTTTCCAATGCGGCTTTGGCTTTTCGGTGCGGCCGCGAACTGGTCACCGTCGGTGATTACAAAGTGGCAGTCTATGATAAGTGCGGCCAACCCGAATCGATTGAAACCCATAGAGAATTTGTCAGCCAATCGCACAACGCCAAGATCCGTTCCCGAAACTTTACTAGCGGTATGGGGCGACAACACACCCAAGAAATTAAAGTGGAAATATGGATTTATAACTTTGGCCCTAGTCGTTTCAAGCGGTATTTGCGGTTTGAAAATGGGAGGTTAGTCTATATTGAACCTTTGAAACGGGGTAATTGAACAAGGTAATCGATTAATTATGACAGGAGGACAAAGATGAATATTTTTTTAGTTACATTTGGATTTATGTTGATAGTCGTGGCCATGATGGCCATAGGTGTCATATTTGGCAGGCGCGCCATTAAGGGTTCTTGCGGAGGCGTCAATAAAGGCGAGTGCGTGTGTGTGGAAAAATGCGAAAAAAGGAAAAAGTTAGAAGCCGAAGGCCACGCCTGATAGCGGGGTTAATTTGACATTTTATTGGCATGATTACGAAACTTTTGGCATCGATCCCCAGCGCGATAAGCCCGCCCAATTTGCAGGCGTCCGCACCGATGATGAGCTAAATGTTATTGACCAGCCGTTGGTCATTTATTGCCAAGTCCCTTTAGATTACCTGCCCCAGCCGGAATCCTGCCTAATAACGGGCATTACCCCGCAAATGGCCAACCAAAAAGGGCTTCCGGAAGCCGAGTTTATCGGGTTAATTAACCAACAATTAGCCCAACCCAACACCTGCGCCGTAGGTTACAACAACATCCGCTTTGATGACGAGGTGACCCGTGTGTGCCTGTACCGTAACTTTTATGACCCTTACGCTAGGGAATGGCAAAATGGCAATTCCCGGTGGGATTTGCTGGATGTCATGCGGGCGGCTAGGGCGCTCCGGCCCGAGGGTGTCCATTGGCCGGTGGATAGCGACGGGTTGCCTACTTTACGATTGGATCAAATCACCGCTGCCAACGCAATAGCCCATGCTGCGGCGCATGACGCCCTTTCCGACGTCTACGCAACCATTTCGATGGCAAAACTGTTAAGGCAAGCACAACCTAAGCTATACCAGTTTCTATTCGCACATAGGGGCAAACGGGAAGCCCTACAGTTATTGAAATTGGGGGAGTATCGGCCGGTCGTCCATGTTTCTGGCAAATATCCAACAATAAAAAACAATTTGGCCATTGTGGTGGCCATCTGTCACCATCCGAAAAACAATAACGGCGTGCTGGTCTATGACTTGTCAATAGACCCAGAACCGATGTTGTCTTTAACGGTGGCAGAAATTAAGGCGCGGGTGTTCACGGCTCGCCAGGATTTGCCAGAGGGTGTGGAGCGGATTCCGTTAAAAACCGTCCACGCCAACAAGTGCCCCGTGTTAGCCCCAATTTCCGTGGTCACGGCTGAAACTGCCGAACGTTTAGGGCTTGATTTGGCCGTTTGTCTAAAAAACCTTCAGAAAATAAAATCAGCCGCCGAATTACCAGAAAAAATTGCAGCGGTTCATGGCGAACCCTATAAATACGAAGAACAAAAAGTGGATCCTGATTTGGCAATTTATAGCGGTGGATTTTTTTCCGACCACGATAAACGGGCCATGGAAAAAATAAGATGGGCACATCGGGAGCAACTGCCTGGGCTAGAATTGCAATTTACCGACCCCCGCCTAAGAACAATGTTTTTTAGGTACAAGGCGCGTAATTACCCAGACGCCCTATCTGCAACGGAATTCGAGCAATGGAAAACGGATTGTTTGGCATTGTTAAGCGATGAAAGCTCTTATGCTTCGACTCACTTGGGGGCTTTTTTTTCGATTCTCGCCGAATGGGAGAGTAACGGACAAAATTTGGAATTAGTCTCTGCCTTACGCGAATTCGGTAATGAAAAATTACAACTGTTGGGCGGCTAAATCAATAGATTTGCTTAGGCCGCACGCACAGGAGATTCAGGATGCTTGGTACAAACATTTCCCAAGTTGA
>DBNZ01000125.1:24111-30436 GCA_002299495.1 Methylococcaceae bacterium UBA659 | reverse complement strand
AAGAAGCGGTCTTGCAAAACCTTAAACACATTTACTCGATATGACAGAAGAACAGATTTTTACCCCGCTAAACATCGCCGTCTTGACCGTCTCCGACACCCGCACCGAAGCCGAGGACAAATCCGGCGCATTGCTGGTGGCGCGTTTGCAGCAGGCCGGCCATCGTTTAGCGGAAAAAAAATTGCTGCCCGATGACATTTACCTAATCCGGGCGGCGATTTCGGCGTGGATAGCCGTGCCGGAGGTCAACGCCGTCATCACCACCGGCGGCACCGGCGTGACTGGCCGCGACGGCACGCCGGAAGCGGTGCGGCCATTGCTGGATAAAGTGCTGGAAGGCTTCGGCGAGGTGTTCCGGATGCTGTCTTACCAAGACATCAAGACCTCGACGATGCAATCTCGGGCATTGGCGGGCGTTGCTAACGGGACCTACATTTTTTGCCTGCCTGGTTCTTCCGGCGCTTGCCGCACGGCTTGGGACAGCTTGATTAAAGCACAATTGGACAGCCGCACCCGGCCCTGCAATCTGGTGCAATTGATGCCGAGGCTGTGGGAAAAATGAAGTCGCCGTTTTTATGGTTGGGCGCGGTTTGCGCCTTTGTCGCCGTCGCGATGGGGGCGTTTGGGGCGCACGGCCTGAAAGCCGTGTTAACGCCTGAGCGTTTGGCGGTTTACCAGACCGCCGTCAATTACCAAATGTGGCATGCGCTCGGTTTGATAGCCATCGCCTATGGCCATGCACTTTCCCCCATCGTCAGCAAACTGCTGGCTTGGGCCGGTTGGCTGATGTTCACCGGCATCGTGTTGTTTTCCGGCAGTCTCTATTTGCTGGTTTTATTGAACCTTAATGAGTTGGGCATGATTACGCCGTTCGGCGGGGCCAGCTTTTTGGCGGCTTGGTTGCTGTTGGCCGTGTTTGCCCAGCAAAATAACAAAAACAGGTAACTCCATGACAGCAGCCACTCCCCAGACCATCTACCTGAAAGACTACGCCGCACCGGATTACCTAATCCATGCCGTGGCCTTGGACATCCAGCTTGACGAAGAACGCACACAAGTGGATTCCCGGTTGGTTATCAGCCGTAACCCTGCTAGTCAGAATAAGGACGCGCCTTTGGTGCTGGCGGGGGAAAACCTAGAATTGCTCGGCGTGGCGTTGAACGATGCGGAATTAGGCACCTGCCAATTCATGCAAAACCCAGATAGCCTAGCCATCCCGGCCGTACCGCAACAAAGCGAGTTCACCGTCACCATCAGCCACTTCATCCATCCTAAGGCCAACACCGCTCTGGAAGGTTTGTATTTGTCCAACGGCATGCTCTGCACCCAATGCGAGGCGGAAGGCTTTAGGAAAATCACCTATTACTTGGATCGGCCCGACGTGATGGCGAAATTCACCACCACCTTAACCGGCGACAAAGGCCGTTACCCGGTGCTGTTGTCCAACGGTAACCCGGTTGCGCGTGGCGAATTGGACGATGGCCGCCATTGGGTAACTTGGGAAGACCCGTTCGCCAAACCTTGCTATTTGTTCGCGTTAGTGGCCGGGCGGTTAGGATGCGTCGCAGACAGTTTTACTACCCAATCCGGCCGCGACATCCGGTTGCAAATTTTCGTCGAGCCGGATGACACCGACAAATGCGGCCACGCCCTGCAATCGTTGAAAAACGCCATGCGTTGGGACGAGCAAGTCTATGGCCGCGAGTACGACCTGGATTTGTACATGATCGTCGCGGTCAGCCATTTCAACATGGGCGCGATGGAAAACAAAGGCTTGAACATTTTCAACACCAAGTTCGTGCTGGCCCGCCCCGACACCGCCACCGACGCCGATTACGCACACATCGAAGGCGTGATCGCGCATGAGTATTTTCACAACTGGACCGGCAACCGCATCACCTGCCGCGATTGGTTCCAGTTAAGCCTGAAAGAAGGCTTCACCGTATTCCGCGACCAAGAGTTCAGCGGCGACCGCACTTCCAAGGCGGTCAAGCGCATCGAAGACGTGAATCTGTTGCGTACCCGCCAGTTTGCCGAGGACGCAGGGCCGTTGGCGCACCCGGTCAGACCTGATTCCTACATTGAAATCAATAACTTCTACACCGTCACCGTATACGAAAAAGGCGCTGAAGTGGTCAGGATGCTGCATACCCTGCTGGGTGCAGACGGTTTCCGCAAGGGCAGCGATTTGTATTTCGAGCGCCATGACGGCCAGGCCGTCACCTGCGACGATTTCGTCAAGGCGATGGAAGACGCCAACGGCGTCGATTTGACCCAATTCCGCCGCTGGTACCACCAAGCCGGAACCCCGGTTTTGAAAGTGGCGCAACATTACGATCCAGGACAACAAACCCTGGCCTTAACCCTGACCCAGCAATGCCCGCCGACACCTGGGCAACCAGTCAAGCAAGCCTTGCACATCCCCGTCAAAGTGGGATTAATTTACCCCGACGGTTCCGCCGCGCCTTGCCGTTTGCAAGGCGGCGAAACCTGTGACGAGACGGTCTTGCAGTTGACCGGAACGGAACAACAGTTTGTGTTTGAGGGCCTGACCAGCCAACCTGTGGTTTCTGTATTGCGAGGGTTCTCGGCGCCCGTGAAATGGGAGCAAGCGCCCAATCTGGACGAACTGGCGTTCTTGTTGGCGCATGATAGCGACAGCTTCAACCGCTGGGAGTCTGGGCAATCGTGGTTGGTGCAAACCATCCTCGGTTTGGTGGCCGATGTTCAACAAGGCCGCGAATTGAAGCTAAACCCCTTGTTGATTGACGCCTTCAAGCGAGTCCTGACCGCGCCATGGGATGACCTTTCCTATTTTGCCTTGTTGCTCGACTTGCCGTCAGAAACCTATTTGGCGGAATGGATGGCGGTGGTCGACGTGGTCGCCATCCATGCTGCCCGCGAGTTCGTCAAACGCACCTTAGCGGAAGCCTTGCAGCCCCAGTTCCAAACTTTGTATTTGAACCACCATAAAGATGAATCCGGCCGCTTTGACGTCGGCGCGATAGGCCGGCGGCGGATAAAAAATACCTGCCTGGGCTATTTGGTTTGCCTAGATGACCTGGCGTTGAAAAATTGGGCGTATCAGCAATTTAAGAAAGCCAAGAACATGACCGACCAACTGGCGGCGTTGGCGGCAATGGTCAACAATCCGCATTATGCCCGCAAGCAGTCGTTGGACGATTTCTACCGGCAATGGCGGCACGAGGCCTTGGTGGTCGACAAATGGTTTGCCCTGCAAGCGGCCAGCCCGATGCCAGGGGCGTTGGCCACCGTGCAGACTTTGTTGCGGCATCCCGATTTCGATCTAAAAACGCCGAACCGGGTGCGGGCGTTGATCGGCGGCTTCAGCCAAGCCAACCCGCTGCATTTCCATGCCATAGGTGGCCAAGGCTACCAAATCTTGGCCGACCAGATCGTCGCCCTGAACGCCATCAATCCGCAGGTCGCCGCCCGCATGACCAGCGCCTTGACCCAGTGGCGGCGCTTCGACCCCAACCGGCAAGCGTTGATGAAGGCCCAATTGGAACGGATAATCGCCCTGCCGGATGTTTCTAGGGATGTTTATGAGGTGGCGGGTAAGAGCCTGATTTAGGAAGGGATTGTCTGCTAAAACCAAAAACGTTTACGAGCGATCAGAAACCATTCTCTATAACTCGATGGTTAAGCTTTTAAATTTTTTGCAAGCGGACGAGACGGCATGGGCGGTGAAGAAATACATCCCTTAACCCTAGCCAGGTTTTCTAGGCGGTGTGCCTATCCTGCAAGTACACCTGCTCATACTTGACCGTGCGCCACGACTTCTAGGGCATTGCCGAATGCAGCGCAGCGCTTTGCCCAGCAAACTATTTGTTTAGTCCCACTATTAACTAGCTAGGATTGACCATAAAAATATACCGTGTTGAGGATACCCTGATGAGATTCGTAGCCACCTGCAGATAATAGTAGTTTGCACACAACCAACCAAGACTACCCCCACTCCGCACTCAAACTCTCCGCCTGTTCCAATACCAGTTGCACGGCTTCTTCCTGTTTTCCTGGCGAGTATTTGTATTTGCGTAATATTCGTTTCACCATCAGCCGTAAGCTGCCCCTTACGCTTTCCCGCACCGACCAATCGACGCTGACATTTTTGCGTAGATTCTCAGCCAGTTCATGGGAAATTTTTTTCAGGGTCTCGTCACCGAGTTCACGGACGGATTCTTCGTTATTCGCCAAGGCATCGTAAAAGGCCAGTTCATCATTGTTAAGCCCCAAGTCAGCACCACGCTCCGCTGCTTCCTTGAATTTTTTCGCCATTTGGATCAGCTCTTCAATCACCTGCGCGGTTTCAATGGAGCGGTTCTGGTAACGGAGGATGACATTAGTCAGCAATTCCGAGAATTTATGTTGCTGGACGATATTGCTGGCGAATCGGACTTTTATTTCGCCCTCCAGCAAGCGTTCCAGCAGTTCCACCGCAAGGTTGCGTTCCGGCAGGTTGCGGACATCGTTGAGAAAATCCTGGTCGAGAATGCCGATATTGGGTTTATCCAAACCAACAGCGTTAAAAATATCCACGACTTCTTCGGACACTACCGCCGAGCCGATGATCTGGCGGATGGCCAATTCGCGTTCTTCATTGGTTTTCTTTTTGCCGCTGATCTCTTTCTTGGTCAGCAACACCTTAACGGCTTGGAAAAAAGCCACTTCTTCCCGCTCAGCCTTGGCTTCATCCAGGGTGCAGCATAACGTGAAGGCTTTGGACATCGCCAGAGCGGTATCGCAAAAACGTTTTTTGCCTTCTTTGATGCCCAGCACATGGCTGGCGGTTTTCGCCAATAGGCCATGACCGCCCGTGCTGATTAAGTCCCCTCTCACTGCATAAGTATCTACACAACTTTACAACAGATTGATTTTATTGCTATTTATCAATAGTTGCTATTAAGAAAATATCATTAATATCAAATAGTTACAAAACTTTTGTAGATACTTATGCCCTGGGGGAGAGTGAGCTTGTGGCTTACGGGCGCGGCCGGGCATTGGACAATATTTTTGTCGAGCGGCTCTCGGCAACCGCTCCTGCGTCGCCTAAAGCGCCTACTGTTGGTGCCCTACCTCCTTTATGCCCTAGAGGGTATGCATCCATGCAGTCGTGGAGGACTGTCAAGTATGAGCATGTGTACTTGCAGGATAGGCACACCGTCCAGGAAACATGGCTAGGGTTGAGGGATTTCTTTCATTTTTATAACCATGAACGTTTACATCAATCGTTGGACCATCGGACACCGGCTGAGGTGTATTTAGGGAGGCGTTATGAAAAGGATGAAACAACCCATTTTTATCAACCGGCTTCTATCTGTGTTTATGAGATTTTGGTCTAGACAATGGGGAGTACCTTACACCGAGGCTTTGGCGTGTTTGTGGGCGTTCTTGCAAGCGGTGTCTGATAGTGGCATTGGGATAACTCATGTGGGTAGTGAAGCGTTATACCGGAATGTTATACCCGTATGTAAATAGATTTTGTTGTGCTTCGCTGGACCATAAAAAACCCGCTAAGCTGGACAGCTTGCGGGTTTGTGTGCTGTTGCAATTGTTATCGAACCGGCATAGATGGCTTTGCAGGCCACTGCATAACTATTTTTCTACGCAGCCAATCTGAAATAAAAAAACCGCGATTTACGCGGCTTTTTAAATTGTTTGGCGCGGGGAAATGAGATTCGAACTCACGACCCCAGCCATTAGGGTCAATGCTTATTTAACATCTATAGCCAAAGCCCAACCAGTATTCCCTTTGCATTCACCTTCTTCAATGCGTACTTTTACATAGGTATTTTTTTTACCATAAGCATCGGCAAATTCCAAGGCCGTGACTGGCGTCCCTTGAGCCATGCGTTGGCAAGCACCGCTTCTATCGGCGGCCTCGGTGTCATCGTAAGCCGCAATGGTACCCGGGGTAGAAACTAAACGCACGGTTGACAAGGGATCATAAGCATTTGCACTTTTAAGGACATAGCGCTGGCCAGCGGTTAGTTCTTTTATGGCTAATTTTGCCGCTGGGGAAGAGTCTCTTCCGCCAGTCGTCATGAGTAAGATGATAACCACCAATACACCGCCAATAACACCAAAAAATAATTTTGGATGCTCATCTTTCATTTTCATTACAGTCGCTAAAACGTTACTGGCCGGTCCTGCAACGGCTTTCAAATCAGGCTGTTGCTTATTTTCTTCGGTTACTGGTTGATTTTCATTTTCTGAGCTGCTCATTTTTATCCTCACTAGGTAATTATTATAGTTATCTTCTACAGCCCAAAAAGCTAGGGAATACCGTTCTAATCGTACTGCA
>DBNZ01000125.1:0-23772 GCA_002299495.1 Methylococcaceae bacterium UBA659 | reverse complement strand
CTGCATAAACTAAAAAACCAGCGCTCAACTTATCATGTTAAAGAATCTTTTCAAGTGCTTTGTTTGAAAACCGGGCATCACAACTGCGACTGTTAACTTTCTAAGGGGTCTTTAGTTTTCAGCCTCTCACAAGTAAATTGCCAATACCCTAATGCGATATTATTTTTGTTATGTAACATGACCCTAAATTCTTTTTGGTTAACTCTTAGGGACAAATGGTCACCCTCATTAAAAACAGAATTGTCCAAAATAATTTGAGTCGATTCTGTTTTTCCCTGTTTGAATAATAATGCGGGGCCATGCCGTTCATTGGCAGTATTATCCCTAGCGCTATAAGAGGTTGGAATGCACTGGGTGGCCAATAAATTAACCCCAAAATTTAACTTGTTATTACTCCGGCAAGCAAAAATCTGGTTGACCACCGCTAATAACCTTTGTTTTTTTGGCTCATTGGCTTTCCTGAGGCTTAACAAGCTACCGACTGAAAGTGCATTCGGGTTGTCAAATTCAACAGACAATAAACTACCCGATATTGAATGGGCCAATAATTCCGAATCATCCGCTGTCGTGACGACGCTAAATAGCAATTTATGAGTGCTCACTAGCCCAATGGTAATAAATCGGTCAAGCCTGTCGGCGAACAGTTCAGAACCCTCCATGCCAACCCCTGACCATCTTTCATGCAAATAAAGCAGCAATTCAGGAGTAATCAGTTCACTCCCGTCCGTCCCTCTGGCGGAAAACCGTGATTGGGTTTTACTAACCGCCAACTTATTTTGTGCTAGAAACTGATAAAGAGAAGAAAAATCAACGAACAAAAGCGCAGACGAGGTTTTTAACGCCAACTCGTCCGGTGCTATCTGTTTTTGAAAAAACGGGGGCTTATCTTCATCTGTGATGATAAGGCATTGATCGGCTTGACCTAACACAGGGGTCGTCTGCAACTTGACTAATTTAATCAATTTTTGTGAAAGTTTTTCCACTTGGAGGGTTTCCTTTCCCATCAATCCATAGGGATTAGCCAAACACAGCAAGATAATCTGCAAGTAACATTCCTCTAGACTCGAGTGGCTATTCGCTCCGTCGTTGTTGACAACAGGGATTTGGGTGTTATGGATATTCGCTTTGACGCTCAACTTGTAAAGTGAATGGAGGTCCAACCAAACCCAATCAGGCGCCGGTATCCCCAAAATATAATGGTTAACCACAATGCGACTTAACCCCCTCAAGCATCGCTGGACTGATAAGGCCGCTTGCTTACCTTTAAACCAACCAATGTGGGTGCCGGTAAGTGCCTTTGCAGCGATCCAGTAGCCAATGGAAAATTGCCGCTCTACCTCAACCAGTAGCGTTAGCGCCTTTTGCTCGTTTAGGTCTTTAGGAAAATAACCCTTGAGTAGCTTTGACCGTAGATAACTTTGAACAATACAGAAAACGGGTTGCAACAACTCAAGGCTATCCAGCCTAAATTCTGGTGGCATCACGAGAGCGTTCATCTCCAAGATGAGGTCGTAAAGGAGCCGGGTGGACAATCCTGGGTTGGCGACTGGAAGTTGGGAAACCCATTGCTGTAGAAACTTGTCTTCAAATTCCTTAATCCGCAACGGGTTGCTATGTTGCTTTGGGATAGTAAGAAAATAAGAACTTCTCAATGGGATACCTTAGTGGTTCGATGATTGTCTTTTGTGGTTCAGCTAACACACGGGATGAAATGACCGCTACGGACCGAGCGTTTTCCGCGCCATCATCCCTTTTGATGGGTTATAGCCCGCAATGGCCACCAGCATAAAAACCAAGAATGACACTAGAGTATAGGCCAACGCGTTTAGGTTGGTTTGCTCATATAAAGCAAAACGGATAGCTTCGACTGCTTGGGAGAATGGGTTATATTGGGCCAGATGGTGTAGCAAGACACTGGATTCTTTAAGTTTCCACAATGGATACAGCGCCGTTGACATAAAAAACATCGGGAATATGACAAAATTCATCACCCCGGCAAAATTTTCCAATTGTTTGATAAATGATGAGAGCAACAACCCCAGCGCACCCAACATCAATCCGGACAACACCAGCACAGGAAGCGCCCAGAGATAACCTTCCCAAGCTATTTCGATGTCGTAAAGCCTGGCGATTAACAAAAAAACATAAACTTGCAATAGGGATACCGCCGTGCCCGCCAGTAATTTACTAAATAACAAAAACCATCGCGGTAACGGGCAAACCATCAAAATCCGCATACTCCCCATTTCCCGGTCATAGACCATCGACAAGGAACTTTGCATGCCGTTGAACAGTTGGATCATGCCGCATAACCCAGGGACGATATACACCTCATACAAAATATAGGTCTCATAGGGCGGGATGATGGCCAACCCCAGTGCCGCCCTAAATCCGGCCGCAAACACGAACAACCAGACCAATGGCCTCACCAAAGCGGAAACAAAGCGTTCCCGCTGGGTGACAAAACGCAGTAGTTCGCGGCCGACAATGCCCCACATAGCCCGCCAATAATGCAAAATTCTCATGGTCCCCTCTGCTGCTGTGTCAATTGAAAAAAAGCATCCTTGATATGCTCTGTTTGGGTCATAAGCAATACTTCTGCCACCGAACCTGCGGCCTTGACCTGGCCATTATGCAGGACGATCAGATTGTCGTCAGGGTAAATTTCGTCGATCAAATGGCTGGCCCATAACACGGCCAACCGTTCCGTTTTGACCAGCTGGTGGACATAATCGACAATGGCTTGGCGGCTAGGTACGTCCAAGCCAACCGTGGGTTCGTCCAACAACAAAATGGCAGGCTTGTGCAATAAAGCTCTGGCTATTTCCACCCGCCTTCTATGGCCACCGTTCAGTTTTCGGATGTATTCAAACCGGCGGTCGAATAAATTCAGCCGCTGCAATTCTTGCTGTATCCGCTGCTGGGCCAACTTTCCCGGCATACCGTGCAAGGCCGTGTGGTAATGCAAGTTCTGCATGACCGTCAAATCCAAATCCAAGGTTGTCTGTTGGAAAACAACGCCCAACTGCGCTAGAGCCTTGCCGGTCTGTTTTTTTATGTTGTGGCCGGCCAATTCTATGGTGCCTTCCCGACAATCGTAGAGACGGGTGATCAGGGAAAACAACGTGCTTTTTCCTGCGCCGTTAGGTCCCAATAAAATAGTGCATTGGCCCGGCATAATGGAAAAACTGACCTGGTCCAAGGCTTTTATTCCGGAATAAGCGAAACTCACCCCGTCAACGCGCAAAGCGATTTCAGCATTCATGGTTTAACCGCAACACCCCAAGGGTAAGTGCCTACGGCTACCGACTTGGTCACAATCTGGTTTTCCAAGTCAATGATGGAAATGTCATTGCTGACGCCATTGGTGGTGTACAGGCGTTTTTGGTCTGGTGAAAAAGCCAAGTTCCAAACCCGCGAACCCACCAGCAACACTTTTTCGACGGCAAAAGTTTGGGCATTGACCACGGCGACCCGATTGGCCGGTCCCAACGCCACATAGCCGTAGCGGTGTTCGTTGTCGATAACGACACCGACCGGCTGTATTTTGTCCGCTGTCACGCCGGGTACTGCAAAGGTAAGGTTTTTGATAATTTTTCGGGTTTTCACGTCAATCACCGTCAAGGTGCCGGCCATTTCCGAAGTCACCCAAAGTTGTCCGCTGTCGGCAGAGAAGGCGACCGCCCTAGGCCTTGGGTCAACTAAGGTGTTATCAACAATTTTGTTGGTTTTGGTGTCGATCCAATGCACCATGTTGGTGGTTTCAGAAGCGCTCACTAGCCAGAGGCTATCCGGGCTAACGGCGATACCCTCCGGTTCAACGCCCACCTTGATAGTTTTGATGGCTTTTTTCTTGGCCACATCGATGACGGTGACCATACTGTCGTCTTCATTGGAGACATAAAGCCGGTCACCTTTTGGGTTTAACGCAAATGTTTCTGGGTCATCCCCGGAAGGCAGCTTGCCCAACACCTCAAACGAAGCGGCATCCAGTATTTTTATGGTGTTTTCATCACTGACCGCTACAAACAGTTTGCGGTGGTCTGGGCTTATGGCGATGCCTCGGGGGCGCAAGCCCACAGGCACTGTTTTTACCAGCTTGCCTGCAACGGGTTCAACGATGGCGATGGCATGGTCTTTTTCCAAGGTGACAAAGACCGTTTCCGCTGGCACGGAAACCGGCAACAACAGCAACAGCAACATTTTTTTGATCATGGTTTCTCCCAATGGCATAAGGTTTCAGGTTGATCATAGCCTAACGTATCCAATTCCGTTTGCGGGTGTAAAAAGCCTTCGATGGGTGCGACCGTCACCAGTGACCTGGGTGCCGCCAATAAAACGGGTTGGCGTAATTGCCCGTCCCAAGCCCTAAACGATAAAGGAGTGCCTTTATAACCTTGCAAAGCAAACTGGTCGCCCAGCAAATAAGCTTTTATTTGACCGGGGTCGGCCGCTTGGGTTCGGGTGGCCGCTTCACCTATAGCCCTGACCGCCAAATACCCGGCATAGTCGCGTTCCTCCATCCAGCGCTTGGCTTTTTCCTTGAACCGGTTTTGCATCTGCACGGCGCCCCATTGCTCGTGGGTACGGTGCCAAGCCACCGCCACCAAGCCTTGCGTCCCCATCACCGGCCGTGGCAACCAAGTCCTGTAATCCAGATATTCGCCAAACTCCGCCCGCTCATCCGCCACCACCAACATATCGTAATCATCGGTCTGGGTGAACACGGCCACATCGGATTGCGCGGTCCGTCGGGCGTCGTAACTATGCTCCCACACTTTCTCATCAACGATTTTCATGTGGTAACGTTTGGCCGCCCGCTTGATCGCCTCGGCATACAAACGGTCTTCCGGTTGTTTTCCCACCACCAAAAACCATTTCGTCCATCTCTTTTTCATCATGTACTGAGCCAACGCATCGGCGCGCATGCTGCGGCCTGGCAGCAGATGAAAGACATTATTCCGGCACTCCTCATTCCGCAGTAAATCGTCAGAAGTGGCAATATCAAACAACAAGATTTTTTTTGCGGCCGGCAAGTCGGCAAGCTTTAACAACGACCCGGCAGGCAAATTGACCACCACAAAATCAAACTTACCCGCCACTTGATCTAAAAATGCCTTTTCGATGTCGCCATCTAGGGCCACTTGTATTCTTTTCAGGGTAAATTTTTGCCCGGTAAACTGCCCGGTGGTGTTGTTATCATCGATGGCGAGTTCTGCACCTAGGAACCCTTTGTCAGGCACGAAAGGATCAAGGTTAGATAAAGTGGGGGGAATGGCTTCCTCCTGGCTGAAATAAGCAATGGATACGGTTGTGGCTTTTTTTGCTGCCACGGGGAAAACCCAAGCCAGCAAAAAAAAGGGGGACAACCACAAAACCGTAACAAAAAATAGATTGGTGGGACGCATCTGGTATCCTGATTGAATTGAAACCGCATCAATTCTAACGGATGGCCAGTTTAATGTCATTTTCACCCGCTTTGCCGTGCCTCATCTGGATTACTTAGACAAAGCCGAATTTTTCCAGCGAGCGCGGCTTGTGCCCTCTGCAGGGTAACGGTATTGGCGGCCGATGGTTTTTTGCTGGTGATCGACACGATGCGTGACCTAGGTCAAAGCCTGCCCGATTTTTAGACGCCTATTGCCAGTGGCTAGAAGCTACTTGGAGCCAGCTAGACCGGCAGGAAATCACCGCCGCCTGCACACATCCGTAGCCATGACCTGCCCGAAACCGCTGAAACCTTGATCGAATTGGCTAAAAACGCCGGCTTTGCCGAGATCAATCCTATTTGCGGTTGGACTTGGCCTGGGCGTTGCTGTTTTCGACCTAACACCTCACCTAACACCCATTCGCCGCCATGTCCGCACAAACCTCCAAACGTTTAATCCTAGTTGACGGTTCCTCCTTCCTGTTCCGCGCCTACCACGCCATCCCGCCGTTGACCAGTCCTAAGGGCCTTCCCACCAACGCCATCCACGGCGTGGCCAATATGTTGCGGAAACTGATCGCCGATTACCACGGCGATTATTTGACGGTGGTGTTCGATGCGCCCGGCAAGACGTTCCGCAATGACCTGTACCCCGACTACAAGGCGCACCGGCCACCGATGCCGGAGGATTTGCGGGTGCAGATCGAACCGTTGCACGGCATTATCCGCGCCATGGGCCTGCCGTTGTTGATGGAGCGCAATATCGAAGCCGACGACTTGCTCGGCGTGTTGGCATTTCATGCCGTGGCACAAGGTTACCGCGTCATCATTTCCACTGGCGACAAGGATATGGCGCAATTGGTGAATGACAACATTCTGCTGGAAAACACCATGACCAACACCCGCCTAGACGTTCAGGGTGTGATGGATAAATTCGGGGTCCGGCCCGACCAAATCGCCGATTACCTGGCCTTGATCGGCGATAGCGTGGACAACATCCCGGGCGTGCCGAAAGTCGGCCCGAAGACGGCGGCGAAATGGCTGGAACACTACGGCACATTGGAAAACCTGATCGACCATGCCAATGAAATAAAAGGTAAAATCGGCGAAAACTTACGGACAAGCCTGGCACAACTGCCGCTGGCCAAGCAATTGACCACCATCCGCCACGATTTGGAACTGCCTTACCAGATGGACGACCTGAAGCAACAGCCGATGGACCGGGCGGAGTTGAGAAGCTTGTTGACCGATCTCGGCTTTTCATCCTGGCTGAAAGCGCTAGACCACAACGCCAGCGAACCGCCCACCCCCGCCGTGATCGACCCGGCAATCGCCAGGCAGGGTGTGACCGCCGAAAATCCGCAGGGAGCGGATTCGGCATACGAAACCCTCCTGACCGAAGCGCAATTCCAGTATTGGTTAACACAACTGGCACAGGCCGACCTGTTCGCGTTCGACACCGAAACCACCAGCCTGGATTACGGCAAGGCGGAAATCGTCGGCGTCTCGTTTGCCGTGATCCCCGGCAAGGCCGCTTATCTGCCGTTGGCGCACGACTACCCCGGTGCGCCAGAACAACTGGATCGCGGGCATGTGCTGGAACGGCTACGCCCGTTGCTGGAAAGTCCCAAACATGCCAAGCTCGGGCAAAACCTGAAATACGACAGCCATGTGCTGGCCAACCACGGCATCACGCTACGCGGCATCGCCCACGACACCATGCTGGAATCGTATGTGCTGGACAGCACCGCCACCCGGCACAACATGGACGACATGGCGAAAACCTATTTGGGCGTGACTACCATCCATTATGAAGACGTCGCCGGCAAGGGCGTAAAACAAATCCCGTTCCAAGAAGTCGCCATCGAACAGGCTGCCCCTTACGCCGCCGAGGATGCCGACATTACCCTGCGCTTGCATGACGTGTTATGGAAACGGCTGGCACAGCAGCCTTCTTTACAGCACTTGTACCGCGACATAGAAATGCCGCTGCTGCCGGTGTTGGTACGCATAGAGCGCAACGGCGTGTTGATCGACACCGACATGCTGGCGCGGCAAAGCCTGGAATTGGCCAACCAGATCATCGGCCTTGAACAACACGCCCATGATTTGGCAGGGCGCCATTTTAATTTAGGCTCGCCGAAACAAATCCAAGAAATTTTATTCGACCAACTGAAATTGCCGGTCTTGAAAAAAACCCCTAAAGGCCAACCGTCCACCGACGAAGGCGTGTTGCAGGAATTGGCCATGGATTACCCGCTGCCTAAGTTGATTTTGGAACACCGCAGCTTAAGCAAGCTGAAATCGACTTACATCGACAAACTGCCGATGCAGTTAGACCCGAAAACCGGGCGCGTTCATACCTCATACCATCAGGCCGTCGCCGCCACCGGCCGGCTATCGTCATCCGACCCGAACCTGCAAAACATCCCCATCCGCAGCGCAGAAGGCCGCAAAATCCGTAGGGCTTTCATCGCCCCTAAGGGCTACAAAATCGTCGCCGCCGACTACTCACAAATAGAATTACGGATCATGGCGCATTTGTCCGGCGACACCGGCTTGTTACACGCTTTCCAACAAGGCGAAGACATCCACCGCGCCACCGCCGCCGAAGTGTTCGGCGTTGCCCCCGAGCAGGTCACCCACGACTTGCGCCGCTCCGCTAAGGCCATCAACTTCGGCCTGATCTACGGCATGTCCGCGTTCGGTCTAGCCGGGCAACTGGGCTTGTCGCGAGGGAAAGCCCAGGAATACATAGACCTCTACTTCGCCCGTTATCCCGGCGTGAAAAACTACATGGACAGCATCCGCACCCAGGCCCGCGAACAAGGCTACGTCGAAACCCTGTTCGGCAGGCGGCTGTACCTGCCCGACATCACAGCCCGCAACGCCGCCACCCGCCAATACGCCGAACGCACCGCCATCAACGCGCCCATGCAAGGCAGCGCCGCCGACATCATCAAACGGGCGATGATCGCCGCCGATCACTGGCTGGAAACAGCACGGCCTGACGCAAAAATGATTATGCAAGTGCATGATGAACTGGTGTTTGAGGTCGCCGAACAGCAGTTGCAGCATAGCACCGATAAAATCCGGGGGCTGATGTGTGCAGCGGCCAAGTTAAACGTGCCGCTGTTGGTGGATGTGGGGATTGGCGATAATTGGGATGAGGCGCATTGATGCAGAAAAGCACATGATACGTTTTGGTTTCAGCAAATAGGGGCGGATTATCGCAGCCCTACACACCTCAAACGGAATGTTTATATCCTAGAGAGCGGCCATTTTCTGCCAGCGGCAATAATCATCAAACGTATCCACATCCCAAAAAGTGGCCAACTCATGGCAGCGTAAGTTTTGTTGCCGTATCCGTTCACGGGTCAGCGCCAATACGGCGCTTGTACCCCACGGCATATCAACAAACAGATTGGGTTGCGGACGGTTACAGCCCATCAGCACATACCCGCCGTCCTCGGCAGGTGCCAGCACCACATCCGTTTCCTTTAAAGCGATACATGCCTGCTGTAAAGTTGCAGGCGTTAGTGACGGGCAATCGGTGCCGATAACAATGGCATGGCGATAGACCATCAATGCGCTGCTCATGGCGTAAAGCATTCTTGCCCCCAAATCATCGCCTTGTTGTTGATGTAAGGTTAAGGGAAAGTTTTGGGTCAGGTGGGAAAAAAAATTGTCCAGGGTATCGGGGCTGCACCAAAGCTGGATAGGGCAAAAAGGCTGCTCGGTGGCCATTTGTAACGTTATGACGGCCAATTGTTGATGGGTTTGTGCGGATTGGACAGGCGTCAAATGCGGTGACAAGCGGGTTTTGACTTGCCCTGGAATGGGGGCTTTGCAGAAAATTAATAATGCCGTATCTGGAAACCGATAAGTCACTTAAAATTTGTCCTCTAAGACAACATGGTCATTAATGGTATGAGAAGCCCGCTTAAGATGAATTATAAATTTTCAATCCTAGAAAAAGAAATCGCATTCAATGGCTTCTTCCGCCTGGAAAAATACCGGCTTAGGCATACCCTTTACGGCGGCGGCTGGAGCCAGCCGTTAAGCCGTGAGTTATTCGTGCGCGGTGAATGCGTGGCGGTACTGTTGTATGACCCGGTTGCGGATCGGGTGGTGTTGATCGAGCAGTTTCGGGTCGGGGCAATCGCGCTGCAACCGGAACGGGCCTGGTTGGTGGAGATCGTCGCCGGCGCAGTTGAAACAGGCGAAACGGTCGAGGACGTGGCTTACCGCGAGGCCGAGGAGGAAGCGGGTTGCCAAATCCAGGCGTTGCATAAAATTGGCCAGTTTTTTACCTCGCCCGGCGCCTGTGGCGAACGCTTGACGCTTTATTGCGGCAAGGTGGACAGCGCCGGTGTCGGCGGTGTCCACGGCCTAGCCTACGAACATGAGGATATTTTGGTGGAAACGGTCGCTTTCGAGGAAGCGTTCGAGCGGGTAAAGACGGGGGTCATTGATTCGGCCGTCCCGATTATTGCCATTCAATGGCTGGCCTTGAACCGGGATTGGCTAAGGCGCGAATGGACGGCGGAATTGCGGGACTTTGCTGATAGCGGTGGTTAGAGGGGTTAGCTTAACTTGCCGTGGCATTGTTTGTATTTTTTCCCGGAACCGCAAGGGCAAGGGTCGTTACGGCCGACTTTTTCGGCGTCCCTGACATAAGGCTGTTGCTGTTGCGGCTGTGGTTGCGGTTCCGCCTCCGGCTGTTCAATTAAGTTCTGCGGTTCCGCTAAGCCCGGCGCCGAGGCATGCTCAAAGTGCATTTCCCTAGGGGCTTGTTGTTGCGCGTCCAAGGCTTGCACGTCTTCTTCGCTGGCTACTTGGACTTTTGCCAAAATGCCAACCACCTCTTCCTTGATATGCTCAAGCAGATGGGTGAACATTTCAAAGGCTTCGCGTTTGTATTCCTGTTTTGGGTCTTTTTGGGCGTAGCCCCGGAAATGGATGCCTTGGCGCAAATAGTCCATGGCCGCTAAATGTTCTTTCCAGCTGTTGTCCAGCACTTGCAACATCACTGATTTTTCAAAATGTTGCAACACTTCATGGCCAATTTTTTGAGCTTTTTCTTGGTGGCTTTGCTCAATGCTTTCTACAATGCGTTTACGCAGGCCTTCCGCCTGCAATTTCAGGTCTTCTTGCAGCATTTTTCGGGCCGGAATCCCGATATTGAATTCTCGGTGCAGGTGTTCTTCCAATTCGTCAACCGACCATTGTTCAACCATGGATTTGGCCGGAATGTATTGGTCGATGATACGATTGATGACATCGACCCGGATCGCGGCGATGATGTCGGAGACGTCGGAGGCGGCCATCAGTTCGTTGCGTTGGGCATAAATGACCTTGCGCTGGTCATTGGCGACGTCGTCATAAGCCAGGATTTCCTTGCGGATATCGAAGTTGCGGCCTTCCACTTTGCGCTGGGCGTTTTCGATAGAACGCGTGACCCAGGGATGTTCGATGGCCTCGCCGTTGCCCATGCCCAATTTTTGCATCAGCCCGGCCATCCGTTCGGAAGCGAAAATCCGCATCAAATCGTCTTGCAACGACAAGTAGAACCGGCTGGAACCCGGGTCGCCCTGACGACCGGAGCGCCCGCGCAATTGGTTGTCAATCCGGCGGGATTCGTGGCGTTCGGAGCCAATCACATGCAGGCCGCCGGCCGCCACTACCTTGGCGTGCCGGTCCAGCCACGCTCCTCGGATGTGGTCTTTTTGCGCGTCGGTGGCGTCCGCCCCCATAGCTTTTAGTTCGGCATCCAAGTTGCCGCCCAATACGATATCGGTGCCGCGCCCGGCCATGTTGGTAGCAATGGTGACGGCGCCCGGCATTCCGGCTTGTTCGATGATATGCGCCTCGCGCTCATGCTGTTTGGCGTTGAGCACCTCGTGGGTGATACCCATTTTTTTTAGCAACGAAGACAGCCGCTCTGAATTTTCAATGGAGGTGGTGCCCACCAGCACCGGCTGGGCTCGGCTGACGCAATCTTTGATGTCGTTGGCCACCGCTTGGTATTTTTCTTCAGCGGTCAAAAACACCACGTCGCCAAAGTCTTTGCGGACCATCGGCCTGTGGGTTGGGATGACCACCACTTCCAAGCCATAGATTTTGTTCAGCTCGAACGCTTCGGTGTCCGCCGTACCGGTCATGCCGGACAGTTTTTCGTAGAGGCGGAAATAATTTTGGAACGTGATCGAGGCCAGGGTTTGGTTTTCATTTTGGATGGCGACCCGTTCCTTGGCCTCAATCGCCTGGTGCAGGCCTTCGGACCAGCGGCGACCGGGCATGATGCGGCCGGTGAATTCATCGACAATGACCACTTCATCATTGGCGACAATGTAATCGACATCTTTTTTGAACAGGATATGGGCGCGCAAAGACGCGTTCAGATAATGCATCAAACGGATGTTGGTGGCGTCGTAAAGGCTAGTCCCTTCCAACATCAAGTGGTGTTCGACCATCAGACGCTCAACCCGCTCATGGCCTTCTTCGGTGAGATAGACTTGGCGGACTTTTTCGTCGACGGTGTAATCGCCCGGCTCGCTTTCTTTTTCCTGCTTGGTCAAATACGGGATGACGGCGTTGATCTTGACGTAAATATCGGTGTTTTCTTCGGTGGGTCCGGAAATGATCAGCGGTGTTCGCGCTTCGTCTATCAAAATGGAGTCGACTTCGTCGACGATGGCGAAATAAAGGTCGCGTTGGACTTTATAGTCCAAATTGAAGGCCATGTTGTCGCGCAGGTAATCGAAACCGAACTCGTTGTTGGTGCCGTAAGTGATGTCGGCCGCATAGGCGATTTTACGGCTGTCATGATCCATTTGGCTGATGATGACGCCGGTGCTTAAGCCCAAAAACCGGTAGAGCCGACCCATCCATTCCGCGTCGCGTTTGGCCAGGTAATCGTTGACGGTGACCACATGTACGCCACGGCCAGGCAAGGCGTTGAGATAAGCCGCTAAGGTCGCCATCAAGGTCTTGCCCTCGCCGGTTTTCATTTCCGCGATCTTGCCGTCGTGCAAGACCATGCCGCCGATCAGTTGCACGTCGTAATGGCGCATCCTGAAGACCCGGGCCGCAGCTTCCCTGACGGCGGCAAAGGCTTCAGGGGCTAAGCTATCCAGTTTCTCACCCGCCGCTAGGCGATCACGGAATTCTTGGGTTTTGGCCTGTAAGTCCGCATCGGAGAGTTTTTCGTATGCGGAGGCTAAGGCGTTGACCTTTTTGACTATCTTTTTCTTCTTATGGATCAGCCTGTCGTTACGGCTCCCTACAACAATTCTAACCAGCTTGCCGAGCATGTGTAATTCCGATGTGATTGTAGAAAATGGATGAAAGCGGGGGATTATATACTTCTCATTGCGTTTATTACAGCTAATTGCTGGCCATGGCCGACCTAGGTCTCAACCAACGGCCATTATTGCACCGAGATCAGTATTGATTTCTATTGGCGCTATTCCCGCTTGGATGGCAAGCCTTTGATGGCGGCCCGGTCTTTTATGTCAGGCCATTGGGTGCGGTCGAACAGGGCGCCGGTAAAATTAGCCCCTTCCAGTTGGCTGGCGGTCAAATGGGTGCGGGTCAGTTTTGCATGGCTCAAATCGGCGCCCGATAAATCCACGCCAAACAACGTGGCATCGCTTAAATCCGCCCCGTTAAGCTTGGCGAAGCGCATCAACGCCCTGCTTAAATTGGCATTGGTCAAGTTCGCGCCGGTCAGGTCGGCCTTGTTAAGGGTGACGCGCATCAACCCCATCGGTTGGTTTTGCATGTCCACACCCCAGTTGGCATCCGTCAGATTGGCATGGCGGAGGTTGGCGCGATCCAGATTGGCGATGATGCGGCTGCCGGTGAGGTTGGCGCCGGTAAGGTCGGCCCCGCCCATGTGTACGCCAAAAATACTGGTGCGGGACAAATCGGCGCCCGACAAATTCACCTTGGACATGACCGTCAAGTCTAAATTTAAGCCGGAGAGTCGGCTTTTGCTCAAGTTGGCGCCGCGCAAATCCGAACCCCACAAGTCGGCATTGCGGAAATCCAAACCGGACAAATCCACGCCTTTTAAATCTAGGCGACGAAGTTGTGCGGGTTTCGTTGGACTGGCGTCAGCTAAACGCCGTGCCACTTGCGCTCGGCTAAGGTCTGCGGCGGAAAGGGTGGGGGCGGTAAAAAAAGTCAATAAGCCTGCCAAAAATATAAAACCGTGTTTCATGGTACTGACCCTCATAGCATCATTAAAATGGATATTACGCAGACATTTTCTGCGAGTTGGAAATAAACGCATCTGTAGGAACCTCCTGCCTTGGGGTGTTTGTAGAAGCACCGCCCCCGGCGCGATTTCAAACCAGGCCTCCTGCCTGTTGGCCATGAAATGCTAAGCAAGAAAATACATAATGGCCTTTTTGAGATAACATAAGCCCGCGCCTTGATATTTATTCTGCCATGAAAACTGCCTTAAGCCTTGTTTTGTTAGCCGCCTCTTTTAGCATCGTCAGTTGTGGTCAAATCGGCCCGCTTTATCTACCTGACAACGGGCCATCGACCGCTGACAAAGAACCGCCCCCACAGAAACCTTCCGGACCACAATAAATGGATTATTTTTCTTACCTGAATGGCGAGCTGTTTGCCGAGCAAGTTCCGGTACAACGGCTTGCCGATGACTATGGCAGCCCATGTTATGTTTATTCTAAAGCCACCTTAGTCCGGCACTGGCGGGCTTTTGCCGATGCCTTTGGCGGTTACCCGCACCTGCTGTGCTATGCTGTCAAAGCCAATTCCAACCTAGCGGTGCTCAATGTGCTGGCAGGCTTGGGTTCAGGTTTTGATATTGTATCGGTGGGCGAATTGGAGCGGGTGTTGGTCGCAGGCGGCGACCCGAAAAAGATCGTATTCTCGGGAGTCGGCAAACGCGAGGACGAGATAAAGACCGCCTTACAGAAAGGCATACGTTGTTTTAACGTTGAAGTCAGTGGCGAATTAGACCGCATCAATGCCCTGGCCGGACAACTGGGCGTGGTGGCGTCGGTGTCTTTCCGGGTAAACCCGGACGTTGACGCTAAAACCCACCCTTATATTTCCACCGGATTGAAAGAGAACAAATTTGGCATTGACATTAACCATGCCTTAAGCGAATACCGGCGGGCAGCGGACATGCCGAACATTGAGGTGGCGGGTATAGCCTGCCATATCGGTTCGCAATTGACCGACACCAGCCCGTTTCTGGATGCGTTGGATAAACTGCTGGAATTGGTTGACCGGTTGGCGTTGGAGGGCATCCCTCTGCGGCAGGTAGATTTGGGCGGTGGCCTGGGCATTTGCTACCGCAACGAACAACCGCCCTCGCCTGCTGATTATATCCATGCGGTGCTGGCGCGTTTGGCGGGCAGGGACATCGAAATATTTATGGAACCTGGCCGGGCCATCGTCGGCAATGCCGGCATTTTGGTGACCAAGGTAGAATATCTAAAACCAACGCCGGTCAAGAACTTTGCTATCGTCGATGCGGCCATGAACGATTTGCTAAGGCCTTCCCTTTATTCGGCCTGGCAAGACATCGTCCCCGTCCGCCAACACAGCGGGGCGGCTGCAAAATACTGGGACATCGTCGGGCCGGTCTGTGAAACCGGCGATTTTTTGGGCAAGGACCGGCTTCTCAAGTTGCAATCAGGCGACTTGCTGGCCGTCCGTTCGGCGGGTGCTTATGGTTTCAGCATGAGTTCAAATTACAACTCCAGACCTAGGGTTGCCGAATTGATGGTCGATGATGACCGTGTTTATTTGGTGCGGGAACGAGAAACCCTGGCCCAACTTTGGGCGGGGGAAAAGGTGTTGCCATAACTTCATTTCTAACCATATCCAGTGGCTCTGCGTAACCTCGGTTATGCATGTCATGATTTTCAAAATCAAGGGGGACGGATGCAGGATTTTATAGCCAGCGTGGTGGCCGGACATGGCTACCAACCGACGCGACTCATGATGATTTTAAGGGCGATACAAGAGCAATACTTGCACATTCCTGATGCGGCGATTGCACAAGTGGCGCGGTTGTTGGCCATATCCCTGACCCAAGTCATTGGCGTAGTGGAGTTTTACCATTTTTTTCATCGCACGCCGCGCGGCCGATACGATGTGTTGATCAGCGATTCCATCACCGACCGTATGCTCGGCAAACAGGAGCTAATGGCTTATTTTTCGGAGAAATTGGGCGTTGCCGTCGGCGGCGTCCGGGTCGATGGCAGGGTAAGCCTAGACAACACTTCGTGTACTGGCTTATGCGACCAAGGCCCGGCCGGATTGGTGAATGGCTTGCCGCTGACCCGTCTTGACCAAGCCCGTGTCGACGCCATTTGTGAAGCTATAAATGCCGGCAAAGCGGTCAACGAATGGCCGTCCGAATGGTTTGCCGTGGCGGATAATTTGTTAAAACCCGGTTTGTTGCTTAATGCACCGATTAGCGGGGGGGCGGCCATTCAAGCGGCCTACCATCGCGGTTTACCGGAAACTCTGGCCGAAGTGGACCAATCAGGCCTCCGTGGCCGTGGCGGCGCCGGTTTCAAGACGGCCATGAAATGGCGGTTTTGCAGTGAAGAACCGGAAACGGAACGTTATGTGGTCTGCAATGCCGATGAAGGCGAACCCGGCACGTTTAAAGACCGCGTGTTGTTGAACAGCTACGCCCACCAAGTGTTTGAAGGCATGACGGTGGCGGCGGCCATTATCGGTGCCAAACGGGGCTTGGTTTATTTGCGCGGCGAATATTTGTTCTTGCATCAAAAATTGCTGGACATGCTCGCACAACGCAGGCAATCCCATTTGCTGGGCAACAACATCTTAGGCCTAGGCCAAGATTTTGACATCGAGATTTGTTTGGGGGCGGGCGCCTATATTTGCGGCGAGGAATCGGCCTTGATCGAATCGTTGGAAGGGCGTATGGGCATCCCCCGCAACCGCCCCCCGTATCCGGTCAGCTCCGGCTATTTGGGCAAGCCCACCGTGGTCAATAACGTCGAAACCTTCCTGGCGGCGGCGGCAATTGCCGTCAAGGGCGGCGATTGGTTCGCCGGGCATGGCACCGACAAATCCAAAGGCAGCAAAATTTTAAGCATTTGTGGCGATTGCCAGCGCCCCGGCATTTATGAATACCCGTTTGGCACAACGATACAAACCATTTTGGACGATTGCGGCGCGGACGATGTGCTGGGGGTGCAAATTGGCGGGCCGTCCGGCACGTTTATTTCCAACCAAGAATTGAACCGCAAATTGGCGTTTGAGGATTTGGCGACCGGTGGCTCGTTCATTGTTTTCAACAACCAACGCGACATTTTCAAAATCGTGCAAAATTTTAGTCACTTTTTTGCCCATGAAAGCTGCGGTTTTTGCACCCCGTGCCGGGTTGGCACCGCGTTGCTGAAAAAACAAGTCGACAAGATTTTCGACGGGCACGGTTCCGCAGGTGACGTGGTGGCGCTGGAAGAAATCTGCCAATTAGTGAAAAGTTACAGCCATTGCGGTTTGGGTCAAACTGCCGCGAATCCGGTGCTGAGCACCCTGCAACGCTATCCTGAACTGTATCAGGAGAAGTTGAAAAAAATCAGTTACGAGCCGGGCTTCGATCTGGACGGGGCCTTAGAGACCGCGCGGCGCATGGCGCACCGCAACGATGCGGCGGCACATTTGGCACAGATTGGAGAAGACCATGACTAAAACCATCGCCATCGACGGCAAGACCATCCCGTTTGAGGACGGGCAAACCATCATGGATGCGGCGCTGGCAGCCGATGTCTACATCCCGCATTTATGCCATCACCCCGAATTTACCCCGCATGGCAGTTGCAAGCTGTGTTCGGTGAAGGTCAACGGACGCATCTGCTCGGCCTGTACTTTTCCGGCTGCGGAAGGGCAAGACATCATCAACAACAGCGATGAATTGAACGGCGACCGCAAAAGGATCACCCAGATGCTGTTTGTCGAGGGCAACCATTTTTGCCCCTCCTGCGAAAAATCCGGCAACTGCCCATTGCAGGCGGTGGCTTACTATCTCAACATGCTAGACAACCATTTCCCGTTCTTTTTCCAAACCAGGCAACTCGATGCCTCCCACCCGGACGTGTTGATCGACCATAACCGCTGCATTTTCTGCACCTTGTGTGTCCGCGCCAGCCAACAACAGGATGGCAAGGACGTGTTCGGGATTGCCGGCCGCGGCATCAACAAGCATTTGATTGTCAATGCCGAAAGCGGCCAACTCAAGGATACGGATTTGGATGCCGCCGATAAGGCCGCCCATGTTTGCCCGACCGGGGCGATTCTAATCAAGCGTACCGGCTACCAGGTGCCGATTGGCCAACGTATTTACGACCATCATCAAATCGACGCAGTCAGCCTGGCCGCATCCGGTTCCCGACCGTCTGCGGCACTTCCACCGTTCGTGGCAGTCGTGGCCGAAGGGGGAAGGCATGGGCGGTAAAATCCGGGTGGCGACGACTTCTTTAGCGGGCTGCTTCGGTTGCCACATGTCGTTTTTAGATATTGACGAACGCATGATCGAACTGGCTCAATTGGTGGAATTCGACCGCTCGCCGTTCACCGATATCGAACACTGCGGGCCGTGTGACATTGGCCTGATTGAAGGCGGCGTCTGCAACTCGGAAAATGTGCATACCTTGCGCGAATTCCGCAAAAACTGCAAAACCCTAGTGGCGGTGGGCGCGTGCGCGATAAACGGCGGCCTGCCGGCGCTGCGGAATTTCATTCCGCTGGAAGAATGCCTGGCCGAAGCCTATTTGGACGGCATCGGCGTGGAAAATCCGCAAATCCCCAGCGACGTGGAATTGCCATTGTTGCTGGACAAGGTCCATCCCATTCATGAAATCGTCAAAATTGACTATTTTCTGCCCGGTTGCCCACCGTCCGCCGACGTGTTCTGGAAATTTTTGACCGACCTGATCGCCGGACGGGAACCACAGTTGCCCTACGAGTTAGTGCGCTACGATTGAATCCGATATGCAGGACGGGCACTTAATCGAGCAATTCTTAGATTCGGTCTGGATAGAGGAAGGCTTAAGCGAAAACACCTTGTCGGCGTATCGGAGTGACTTGCAAATTTTCGCCCATTGGCTGGCGGCACAGCCCCTTTTGGCGGTGGATCATGCCCAACTGGCCAGTTTTATAGGCAGTCGTTTCCATGCCGGCGCGAGCGCTAGGACTTCGGCCCGGTTGTTGTCCAGTTTGCGCCGCTTTTATGGGTATTGCCTGCGGGAAAACCTGATTAAAGTGGACCCGACCGGTTTGATCGTGTCACCCCATATCGGCAAGCCGTTGCCCATATCCTTATCCGAACACGATGTGGAATTGCTGTTGTCAGCGCCTGAAACCAGCAATGCCCTAGGCCACCGTGATAAAACCATGCTGGAGATGCTTTACGCCACGGGCCTTAGGGTATCGGAATTGGTCAACCTAAAATTTAGCGAAATCAGTTTTCGCCAGGGTGTGGTCCGGATTACCGGCAAGGGCGACAAAGAACGCTTGGTTCCGGTCGGCGAGGAAGCCATCAGTTGGCTGGAAAGTTACCTTGCCGGAGCGCGCCAAGCTATCCTGGGGGGGCGGCAGTCGGATTATTTGTTCGTCACCAGCCGAGGTAAGAACATGACCCGGCAGTCGTTTTGGTACATCATCAAACGCTATGCCAAAAAAGCCGGCATCAACCGGGAATTGTCCCCGCATACCTTAAGGCATGCCTTCGCTACCCACTTGCTCAACCACGGCGCCGACTTGCGGGTGGTGCAACTGTTGTTAGGACACGCCGATTTGTCCACCACGCAAATCTACACCCATATTGCTAAAGAGCGTTTGCAAGCCTTGCATAGCAAATTTCATCCCCGAGGTTAAACATGACACAAAACATACACCCCACTGCCTACGTTGCAACGGATGCCGTCCTAGGCGCCAACTGCACCGTAGGGCCGTTCGCGGTCATCGAAAGCCAGGTTGAGCTAGGCGACCGATGCCGAGTCGGCGCCCATGCGGTCATACAACCCTGCACCAAACTGGGTGCGGGCAATATCTTGCATCCCCATGTGGTGTTGGGGGATTTGCCGCAAGACGTCAATTTTAAGGCGGAAACCCTATCTTGGCTGATCTGCGGCGACGACAATGTGTTTAGGGAAGGCTTCACCGCCCATCGCTCGGCGAAGGAAAACGGCGAAACCCGCATCGGTTCCGGCTGCTTTTTCATGAACAACAGCCATGTTGCCCATGACTGCCAAATTGGCGACCACACCCTTTTTGCCAACAACGTCGCCATCGGCGGCCATGTCGCCATCGGCGACCGCGTCTTCATGGGCGGCGGCGTGGTCGTGCACCAATTTTGCAGGATTGGCTCTTTTGCCATGGTACAAGGCACCACCGGGCTGAATATGGACGTCATCCCGTTTACGTTAATCGGCGGCCGCCCGGCCAAACATTACAAGTTAAACACGGTCGGTTTACGCCGGGCCGGCCTTAGCGGGGAACGCTATGCCGTGTTGTCCGCCGCTTTCCGTTTGTTAAGGAATAAACAAAACCTAGATATATTACCCGAGACCGAAGAACTTCATTATTTAAGAACCTGGCTGGCCGTTAAATCCAAACGCGGTACGCACGGCTTCATGGAGGTAAGGAAAAAACATGATTGATGGCATAACCTGCACCGATAGCCGGCTTCCCACCCATTAATGCCAAGCGGCGATGTCCATAAAAAGCAACGAGTTACAGCCGCCGTAGACATTTAAAAACGCAGCGATAAATCATCCTAGCTCATGAAAATTAGCCATCGCCCTAGAAAATGAAAGGGGTAGTCAGATTCAAATGGGTTAAAAATCTTAGGAGTGCCGCCCACGTCGCGATGAGTTGCCCGCGACGTAGGAATCGCCCCTGCCAACAACTTTCAGCGTAACCAGCCTTCAATTTCCGTCAGGGTTTGCGCTAACGAACCCGCGTCATTGCGGATGACTCGCGTTGCTTCAAGTTCCTGTGCCGTCAGCGGTTCGGCCGTTTCCATTTGCCGGGCCAGCACTTCAAGGGTGGCTTCCGAGGCATCGAGTTTGCGGCCACGGATACGTTCCCGTAGCACGGATGCAGGGGCTTGAACGGAAATAATGCCGAAGCGTACCTGGCAATTGGCCGCTAACTCCCGAAATGGGCTACGCTCGGCGCTTTTTAAAAAAGCCGCATCGACAATAGCGGTGAAACCCGCGGCCAAGATGGCGTTGGCCAAAGCGTAAAGCCGTTGATAGGTTTTCTGATGGGCTTCGGGGGAATAGATACTGCCGCCGGTATTTTCGTGTTCTTGATAGCCAAATAAGCGTTTGCGTTCGATGTCGGAGCGGATTTGTATCGCCCCGATCCGTACCACCAGTTGGTGGGCTAAAAACGATTTTCCGGAACCTGAAAAGCCGTGGGTAATGATCAGCGAGGGGGCGGCTGGCATAATAAAACGCAGCGCCAAATTCAGGTAACTTTGGTATTCGTGATTTGTCAGCGGATTGGTATTTTCACCTTGCTGTTGCAAGCCGCGCAGCAGAGCCAATTTTGCCCGCACCATTGCCCGATAAACCCAGTAAAAACGCAGCACGCCCAATCCGGCATAATCACCCGTCAATTGCAGGTAACGGTTGATCGACCAGTGGGCATGGCCATCGCAAGCAAAACGGAATAAATCCAGCATTAAAAATGCCATCTCGTTGATAACGTCAATCCATCGCAGTTCTGGATTGAATTCGATGCCATCAAATGGCACCGGATCGCCGTCAATCATCGTGATATTGCCCAAATGTAAATCGCCGTGACATTCGCGGACGAAACCTTTTTCTTTGCGTTGTCGGATCAATTCAGACTTAAGTTGCCATTCCTGCTCGGCCCAAATTTGGATGTCCCGAAGTTGCTGCAATTGCCCAGGGTCATCAAGCAAGGGTTGAATACAGCTAATGTTTTCGTCGAACCAGTGTTTGATTGATTCACGAGTGCCAAAAGGCGATGATGCGTCGGCTTTTGTGATCGAGCCATGAAAGGCGGCTATTTTGCTTACCAATGGCTCAAGCAGGTCTAAGCCCAACTGTTTAGCTTCGGCTAAATTGCTGAGTAGCCGATTTGAAGGAAACTGCCGCATCTTGATGGCATATTCGATGGCGGCCCCCTCGCCATCCATGCGCGGTTCTTGCGGCGTTCCGGTAATCCGCACCAAGCCGAGATATAAATCAGGCGCTAAACGTTGGTTCAGTCGCAGTTCTTCTAGGCAGTAGAAATGCCTTTTTTCCAGCGTGGAGAAATCTAAAAAAGCAAACTTGACGGGTTTTTTTATTTTGTACGCATAGTCCCCGGTTAACAGCACCCAGGAAATGTGGGTTTCTTGGATGTGGAAACGAGCTGTGGCATGAGCGTAAGCCTCAGCATTTAGTAAGGCATTTATCAGAGGGCATACAAAAGATTCCATACTGCCGGGGCATAGCCAAAATAAGTGAACATTTAATTTACCAAGAATAAGTCAAACTTGCAGTCGTCGGCAAACCTACGCCGCTGCATGGCACTACCTTCTTTATGCTAGAGGGTATTCATGCAGTCGTTACACTGTCCCTAATCGGACAACCAAGAAGCTGTTATTTCCTCAAAAACCGAAGGATTCGCTTGATTTAGAAACGCTATAGTTCCCTTTAAGTAATGACGATACAAATCCTTATTAGGCATTGAATCATTAATATGCATGGTATCCCCCGTCCATTTCATAGCAATTACTTTTTTTAGCTCGTTGTTTCGGTTGATTACCACAACGCCGTTTTTTTGTTCAACCTCATTTTTTGATGACGCGTGGCACAAACCCTTGCATGCTTCATCGACTGGGCTCATTTTTTTATGGCTTAATGCCCATCCTATTGATAAGACTGACTGTTCTGGTGAACGAGTAAGACAAGGCCGAATATTGATATGGATAAGATTTTGTAAAGACTTATTAAACTGTGGATCAAATTTGCTTGCCCAAAAACCGGCGTTGATTCCTGTTTTAATTTTTGGATTTACCGCGTTTAGTATTTTTGCCAATGACTCTTTAAAGTTGCGGTTTTTTGCCGAGTAATGGCCAAAAACGACATCATAATCAAGCAGGGCATTAAAAACAGGAACAAGGCTTGAGAGCACTAAGGAATTAGCGTCCAAAAAAATAAATTTTCCCTTCGCGAGTGAAAGGGTATTTAACTTTCTGAAATATCGCCATGCAGGTACATTAGGTCTGTACTCCTCGTCTTTAAATAAAGACTGACCTAATTCGTCCCATACGCGTTTTGGTTTAACCAGAACAACATTAAATGCTGAACAAATGGCCCTCACTTTTTCAATATCGTTGTTAAAAGGTATGACACGCACACAAGCGATATCAAACCCTGAGTTTTGCTTAATAGTGAATAATAACGTGGCTAATTGCTTGGCCATATAATCATTGGCAACGGTATAAATCTCGCAATCAGAAAAATTATTTTCGACTTCATAAGACAAATAATGAAGCAAATCCTTGTCCAGGAAGGCCGACATTATCTCTAAGTCATCATTTTCGTATTGTTGTAAATAAATTTTGCGGGTAAAAAAATCTTTTTCATCAAATTCGAGGCTGTCTATGTAGCCTGAGTGATCATGGTGAGTGTTTTTTTCGTGCGTGTTTCTAATGGTGTGCGGCGGTATTAAAAAGTCATCCGTTTTCCTTAGGAGATCAAACCATTGAGAAACCAATTGTGAAGATTCCTCAGGTCTTAACAACAAATCCTCATATCGTGCTACATAACCTCTTGTTTGTATTGCAACTGAAACATGGTTGCGAACAACACAATTCCACATTTCAATGGGGTTAGAAAAGGCATATTCCGGTTTGATTTCGGCTGATTCATCGTAGAAAACGATCCGTGAGCGAATAAATTCAGAAAAATTCTTTGCTGTGGATTTAATGCCAAGCCCATTTTCCCGATAGTGTTTATACCAAGAATGCAGGGCGGCATAAGGATCTTTAACAATAACCAACGGGCATAAATTCGGCTGGCTTTGTGTTGACTGATTGCTGCGCGTGGCTACGATGCCATGCTTCCAGCCCAATAAATCATCATTAATTTCAATCTCATAGTTATTTTCTAAAAGTGCTTTTGTGTAGTTTGTACACGTTTTAAATAAACCTAGTAATGGAATAATCTTCATAAGCTCATCTGTTATTGATGATTTATTAGTTCTAGCATGTTATTTCTCGGAAACGAAGCTACCAAAATCTTTGGAATGAATGGACTGAAACTTAAAGATCTGATGTTACGCAGACCGTTAGG
>DBNZ01000127.1:624-3940 GCA_002299495.1 Methylococcaceae bacterium UBA659 | reverse complement strand
CAGACCAGCCCCCTCTGCGTCACCTAAACTCCCCATCGCCATGAACAAACAAATCTACCCGTTATTGCTGGCCCAGTTTTTGTCCGCATTTGCCGACAACGCCGTGCTATTTACCGTGATCGCCCTGGTCATGCAAGCGGCAAACCTTGAAAGCTGGTATGTTCCGGCCGTACAGAGCGCGTTTTATGTCGCCTATATCGTGTTAGCGCCGTGGGCGGGTGAAATCGCCGATACCCATCCTAAAGCAAGGGTCTTGTTTATCGCCAACTTGATCAAGGCCGTCGGCGCCGGATTATTGTTGCTGGATATCGAACCTATACTTGCTTACAGCATTGTCGGCATAGGAGCCGCCATTTATACACCCGTCAAATACGGCATTTTGCCGGAATTGGCAGCACATCATCATCTGGTGAAAGCCAACGGTTTAATGGAAGGCTCCACCATTCTGGCAATCCTGCTGGGCATGGTGGTCGGCGCTGCCGTCGCCGATTATTCGATTGTCATTGCCTTAGCGGGCACGGTGGTCATTTATGTCATTTCTGCAATACTTACCTGGTTTCTGCCCAAGGGCTTGATCCGAAAATCAGAACCAGGATTCAAAGTCCTCATTTTTGCCAGGGGGATAGGCGAATTTTTCACCCAGCCGAAATCCTCGTTCGCCATCTCAGGTAGCGCTATGTTCTGGATGGCTGCGGCGACTTTGAGGGTGATCTTGATTGCCTGGGCGCCTTTAGTCTTGTGGACAAAAACCGCCACTGAAATAGCGGAATTAACCTTGTTTTTGGCCATAGGCATCGTTATAGGCTCAGCCATCGTGCCAAAGCTGATCCCGTTGGAGCACATCCGCCGCACCCGTATTCCAGGGTACTTTATGGCCGCTTTCATGGTGATGCTGGCCATCACCGACAGCGTTTGGCCGGCTCGCTGGGTGTTGATCATTATTGGCATGGCCGGCGGCATGTTCATTGTCCCGATCAATGCGCTATTGCAGGAACTGGGCAAGGGCAGCATCGGCTGCGGCCGCGCGGTGGCGGTGCAAAACTTCTTCAACAGCCTGGCCATGCTAGGGGGGGTCGGGTGCTACACGTTCGCGGCCGCGCGACAGGCCGACCCAATAGCATCCATGATGGTCTTGGGATTGTTTGTATATCTGGTCACTTTTTTCATAACCTTAAGTTTGCGTAGGCGTAGGCCTAAACCCACCTAAACCGAGTTAGGCTAAAAAAGCCGCTGGATATTCCCGGCGGCTTTGTCTGTCCAAGAGATTTATTAGCCGCCTGCTTTAGGGAAGCCTTGGGCGGTCGCCGTGGCCGCATCGCTGCATTCAGGGTGGCCCCAACCGCCAGCGATATCATAAACAATGTTGTCGTCACCCTTGGCTGAGACACCGGCCGGGACCTGGTCAAAACCCAGTTCATGACGGGTGCGCCCGGCGATATTATGATCGGTGCAAGAAGAATCGCCACTGACACCAACCGCACCTACCAAAACACCCTTGGCGTTATTAAAGCGGCAAACCGCCGCCGAACACGTTGACACCGGCCATTTTTTTGCCCCCTAACGGGTCATTGGCGGTTCCGTATTGGTGGTAAGGAACTCTATAGGCCGCCACGAAATTGACCGGGCTGTTTTCTTGCAAACCGAACAAGCTGCTGCGGCTATGCTTTTCTGGGTCAAACGGCTTGCTTCAATTCAAATTAACCCTCTAATTTAATTAAACTTTTATAACATTCTATGAAACGACTTATCACCCTAACCCTAACCCTAACCGCTTTGACTGCTTGCACCCAAGACCAACACAACCAGTTATCGCGGAAAGTGGTTGAATTGCTCGACAGTGATTACCGCGTCACCTTCGCCAATGGCGGCACTGAAAAATCGTGGATCATCAAAAACGGCAAAGTGACCAGCACCGACAAAGGCTATTACTATTTTTGGGACAAAAACAAACACTATGTGCAAACACCGATTGAAAACACCGTCATCGAAGAAATCGACCTCTAACTTAGGAATCACCATGAAAATAAACCTAGCTTTGGCCGGCCTATGCCTAGCCGCCCTGTCCAGCCATACTTTCGCGGCAGATGCCTTCAAGGTCTGCGCCGACCCTTTGAACCCGCCTTACTCCAGCAAAAACCAAGACGGTTTTGAAAACAAAATCGCCGCACTGTTCGCCCAAAAACTCGGGCAAAAATTAGAATACACCTGGTTCCCGCAACGTATCGGTTTCGTCCGCAATACGCTGACCGCGCCAGTGGATGAGTACGCAGTCGATAGCACCGAGTTCAAATGCGACGTCATCATCGGCGTGCCAGAGGGTTTCGACATGGTGATGACCACGCAACCTTACTACCATTCCACCTATGTGCTGTTGATCGCCAAAGGCCGGGGTTTCGACGACATCACCGACCCGATGCAACTGGCCAACCTGCCGTTAGCCCGCCAAGAAGCGTTAAAAATAGCCCTGTTCGACCGCAGCCCTAGCACCGCTTGGCTACAAAAAGTCGGTTTAATCGACCAAGGCATCCCTTACCAAGCCATGTCCGGCGATGACACCAGCAATGTCGCCATGCAGATGGACCAAGACCTGAAAGCCAAAAAAATCGACATGGCAGTCCTCTGGGGACCGGTGGCCGGCTACATCCTCAGCCAAGCCACTCAAGGCAGTTATACGGTACTGCCTATGACATCGATGCCAGGCGTGAAATTTGACTATGCCATGGCGATGGGGGTGCGTCGCGGCGATAAGGACAGACAAGCCCGGCTCGACAAATTGCTTACCGAAAACAAACAAGCCATTGAAAAAATTATAAAAAGTTATCAAATCCCGTTACTGCCCATGCCGAAACCCCAGACTCCCAAAGACGCTGATTAATGACCCTTAGCAACAATCCCCATTTGCTTTACCCCCACAACCCCCTATAATCGTCGGCTGCTTTCAGGTTCCGACGGATTTTCCTCCGTCGGTTAAACGGGAAGTCGGTGAGAAACCGACGCTGCCCCCGCAACGGTAACTAAGTAAAAGATTTATCAATATGCCACTGTGCCCACGCATGGGAAGGTGATAGATCAGGCCACCGCCACTTATCAGCCCGGAGACCGGCCCGTAAGCATCATCGCGGTAGCGGAGGGCTGCCGGCGAAAAGCCGCGATGAAGCATTGCGCGGCCTTTTGTTGATTGTCCTCTGCCGCCATCATCCGAACTTAACTGCGCGGGCGGCGCAGGGGACATTATGAAAAAAATATTATTCAGCACCTTACTGTTATCACAAATAACCTACACCGGTTGGGCGGCCCAACCTCCCGTAGACCTACC
>DBNZ01000127.1:0-296 GCA_002299495.1 Methylococcaceae bacterium UBA659 | reverse complement strand
CCTCCCGTAGACCTACCCGAAACCCTAGTCACTGCTACCCGTGGCAAAATAGCCCCCCATGAACTGGCAACGGCCAGTACCGTTTACACCCGGGAAGACATTGACCGCTTGCAAGTGAAAACTTTGCCGGACTTGCTCAGAGGCAGCTTAGGGGTGGACATCGTCCAAAACGGCGGGTACGGGCAAGTCACCGGCTTGTTTATGCGCGGCACCGAAACCGACCATGTATTGGTATTGATTGACGACATCAAAGTCGGCTGGGCCACAGTCGGGACAACCCCGTTTGAGCTTATCCC
>DBNZ01000136.1:1355-2566 GCA_002299495.1 Methylococcaceae bacterium UBA659 | reverse complement strand
AAAAACTCGCTACTGCGTAACGTCAGTTAATAAAAGGGCAGCGGCGAAGCGCCGCAAGAATTGGCGTAAGAAAAGAAAATGCGAGCAACGGGCAAAATAGGCTGAAAGAATATTGCCAGCATTTGCTTCAACACGACAAAAACCGGCCTGTTAAAAAGGAAACACTGCTGAATAATATTAAGAACAAATTTAAGAGCGACGATGTAGACCCGGAATTAATCTTTGCCGGTTTAACCAAACATGGGGCTATTTCCCTTAAGGACAACAAAATTATCTATAGCCAAGATAATATTGCGCGTCTCGCCACTTTATTTCAGTAACTAAATGAACAAATAATGATGAATGAAATTATATTTGTAGTTGAAGAGGCGGCCGAAGGGGGGTATCTTGCCCAAGCTCTGGGCGCATCTATTTTTACCCAAGCCGACGATATAAATAACTTACATCATCAACTCCGTGAAGCGGTAGATTGTCACTTTGATCCGTTGGAAAAACCTAAAATCATCCGTTTACATTTTGTTCGTGATGAAGTGATTGCAGCATGAAACTGCCTCGCGACATTTCAGGTTGGGAGTTGGCGAACAAATTGGCTGGGTTGGGTTATGAAATTACTCGTCAAAATGGAGGACATAATCTTACCGTTCCCCGCCATGAGCCATTAAAGGTAGGTACGTTTTCAGCCATTTTGAATGATGTTGCCAAACATTTTTCGATGAATCGTGACGAGCTGATAAAGCTATTGTTTTGATTCGTCAACTCTCAGCCGACTAGTTTTTCAGCGTATATTTTTCTTGAACTTACAAAAATGATCCCACGCACCGCCGAAATCGAGCGCAACACCCTCGAAACCCAAATCAAAATCACCGTCAACCTCGACGGCACCGGTAAGGCCAGTTTTGCTACCGGCGTACCGTTCCTCGACCACATGCTAGACCAAATCGCACGGCACGGTTTGGTCGATATGGACGTTAGCGCCCACGGCGACCTGCATATCGACGCCCACCATACCGTTGAAGACATTGGCATCACCTTAGGCCAAGCTGTTGCCAAGGCCGTCGGCGACAAAAAAGGCATCGTCCGTTACGGGCATTCCTATGTGCCTTTGGACGAAGCGTTGTCGCGGGTGGTGGTGGATTTTTCCGGCCGCCCCGGTTTGTGTTATAACGTCGTCTTTCCACGCGGCATGATCGGTTCGTTTGACGTCGATTTGT
>DBNZ01000136.1:0-966 GCA_002299495.1 Methylococcaceae bacterium UBA659 | reverse complement strand
TTGAAAGGTGTTAATGCCCACCATATCGCTGAAACTGTTTTTAAGGCTTTTGGCCGTGCGCTGCGGATGGCAATGGCGGTTGACGCACGCATGGGCGACATCGTCCCCTCCACCAAAGGCTCCCTTTAACCTCCCTTTTATTAGCTATCGCCATGTCCTCCGTCGCTGTCATCGATTACGGTATGGGTAACCTCCATTCCATTGCCAAAGCTTTGCAACATGCTGCGCCCGGTATCCATGTGCTCATGACCTCTGATGCCGACGCCATTCGCGCCGCCGACCGGGTGGTATTCCCAGGTGTCGGCGGCATCCGCGATTGTATGCGGGCATTGACCCAATCAGGCTTGGTCGAGGTCATCAAGGAAGTGGCAAAATCCAAGCCGTTGTTAGGTGTTTGCTTGGGGATGCAGGCGTTATTGACCCGTAGCGAAGAAAATGATGGCGTATCTGGTTTAGGTGTCATTCCTGGCCAGGTCGTCCGCTTTTCCGGGACGCTGGCCGATGCTCAAGGAAATATGCTGAAAATTCCGCATATGGGGTGGAATCAAGTGAAACAAAAAAACCATCCGCTTTGGGCGAAAATACCCCAGGACAGCCGTTTTTATTTCGTGCACAGTTATTATGCCGAGCCGGACGATGCCGGTATTGCCGCCGCTACCAGCGATTATCCCCATCCCTTTGTCTGTGCATTGGCACAAGGCAATATCTTTGCCGTACAATTTCACCCCGAAAAAAGCCAAGCGGCCGGTCTCCAACTGCTGAATAATTTTCTGCACTGGGATGGACGATTTTAATAATAACCAACGCTGTTAAGGAAGCGAACTGTATGCTGTTAATACCGGCTATTGACCTAAAAGAGGGTAAATGTGTGCGTTTGCGTCAAGGACGCATGGACGACGGCACGGTTTTTTCCGATGATCCGGTGGCGGTGGCAGGCCGTTGGGTGAAGGCGGGGGCCAAACGCAT
>DBNZ01000105.1 GCA_002299495.1 Methylococcaceae bacterium UBA659 | reverse complement strand
ACCATGATGACCCGAATCCCCAACGCCTTGAGTTTGGCGACCGCGGCGGGGGAGTCTTTTTTGATTGGGTCGGTGACGGCAATCACCCCCATCACCTCGTTACCCACCGCCAGCAGCATCGGCGTTTGCCCTTGTGCGGATAGCTTTTCCAGGCGGTTGTCGTACCGGGATAGTTTTACGTTTTCCTGTTCCATCAAGGCTTTGTTACCAAATAACAGCCGTTGCCCATGCCATTCGGCACTAACCCCAAAACCGGTGATGGCTTTAAAGCCAGCCATTTTTTCCAGGTTTAAGCCCTTAGCTGCGGCGGCGGCCAAGATGGCGGAGGCGAGCGGGTGTTCGGAGCCGGCTTCCAGGCTGGCCGCTAGGCGCAGCACTTCGTCCTCTTCGATTTCGCCGCTGGCTTGGACGGTGGCGACCACCGGTTTGCCTTCAGTGACGGTGCCGGTTTTGTCAAGGATGAGGCAGGTCAGTTTGCCCGCCGTTTGCAGGGCGTCGCCGTTGCGGATCAAAATACCGGCTTGCGCCGCCCGCCCGACCGCCACCATGACCGAAATCGGCGTGGCCAGGCCTAACGCGCAGGGACAGGCGATCACTAGCACCGTCATTGAGGTGGCGAAGGCGTAACCTAAGGACGGGTCTGGGCCAAAGGCGTACCAAAGTAAAAACGTCAATGCCGAGATGGCCACCACCACCGGCACGAACACGGCGGAAATTTTATCGGCCAGGCGGGCGATGTCGGGTTTGCTGCCTTGCGCTTGGCGCACGCTCTTGATGATCTGCGCTAAGGCGGTGTCGCGGCCGATGCGGGTGGCCTTGAACAAAAAGCTGCCGGATTGGTTCATGGTGCCGGCCGCTACTGGGCAACCCTGGATTTTTTCCACCGGCATCGGCTCGCCGGTGAGCATGGATTCATCGACCGTAGAATGGCCTTCCAGCAAGACGCCATCGACGGCGATTTTTTCCCCAGGCCGCACCCGCAAGGTTTCGCCTAAACCTACGTCCTCGATGAGGATGTCGCGTTCTGCGCCGTTGCGGATGACCCGGGCGGTGCGCGGTTGCAGGCCAATCAACTGGCGGATGGCGCTGGAGGTTTTGCCACGGGCGCGGGTTTCCAATGCGGTGCCTAAGTTGATGAACGCCAAAATGACCACGGCGGCCTCAAAATAGGCGTGTTTGGCCAACGAGGGCAGCGCTTCGTAGTAATCGATCACTATGCAGGAATAAAGCCAAGCCGAACCGGTGCCAAGGGCGATCAAGGTGTCCATGTTGGCCTGCTTTAGGGTAAAGGCCTTAAATGCCCCGCTGTAAAAATGCCAGCCTGAATAAACCATGATGGCCAGCGTTATCAGCGCTACCTCCGGCCAGAACCATTGCCCCGTCGCCGAACCTATGTGCGGCAGCCAGCCAAATTGTTCCAGCAGCATCAAAAACGCGCCGAATGCGCCGGCTACCGCCGCTTTTTTCATTAACTGTTGGTATCGGCGCATTTCCATTGCTGCTTGGTCGGCGGGGTCTTCTAGGTCCTCCATCACAGCGGCCTCATAACCGGCGGCTTGTACGGCCTTGACCAAGGCTTCCGATGCGACCCGGCCTGTCACCGCCGCCGAATGGTCGGCGAAATTGACCGTAGCGGATTCCACGCCCGGCGCCGCCGCTAAAGCGCCTTCAACTACGCTTACGCAACCAGCGCAGCTCATGCCCACAATGGACAGCCGGATTGACTCGGGGTTTGTTTCGATAGTCATGCTTCAACTCGCCAATGGGTTATGCGGCCACGACATGAAAACCGGCTTCAGCGATGGCCGACTTGATGGCTTCGAGAGTGGTTTGGCTGTCGTCAAACGCCACACGGACTTGGGTATCTTTAAAGGACGCCTCCACTTTATGGACACCGGCGATGGCCGATAATTGGGTTTTGACATGGGTTTCACAGCCACCACATTTCATGCCGGTCACCTTCATTTCGATGGATTCAATCATTTTTCTATCCTCATGGTTTCAATGCTTGGTTTTCATTTGGCCAACAGCCGGATACGGACGGTTAAGACGTTGACTGGGTTGCCATGATGTTGGCTTAATTTGGCCATAGGAAAAAATGCCACAGGCATTTGTATACCCGCCCAAGTAATACATTGAACCGTCCTGTCCCTTCTTGGTACGATAACAATCAAAACTCATGTTAGCAATGCCCTATGGAATTAAAAAGTCTAAAAAACCAAGCCATTGCCCTGTCCGGACTGGCGCAAGCGGCGGCTTTGGCACAACAACTGGCAAGCACCGGAACCGCAGACACTGAAGCGATGGAGGCGAGTATCGGCAGTATCTTGAAAATTGATTCTGGTAGCGTCATCGATGTTTACGGCAGTTTAAGCGGACTCAGATTGGGACTCACCCAGTTAAACCTACAAATGCTCAGCTATAAAAATGTCAAGCCAGACCAGGCTCGTTATGCCGCCACCTTGGTGTTTTTGGAAGGCCAGCTATCTAAGCGCAAGGATTTGCTCAAAACCATCGAAACCGGCGTTTATAAAGCCCAAGCCCAAACCGGGCATTTTGGTTTGTTGCATGAAAATGTGCTATCCAATCTAGCGGATGTGTATGCACGGACGATTAGCACCTTGCAGCCGAAAATCATGGTCAATGGCCTGCCCGTCCATTTGTCAAGACCGGAAACGGCCGACAAAATACGCGCTTGTTTGCTGGCGGGAATGCGTTCGGTGATTTTGTGGCGGCAATGCGGCGGTCGGCGTTGGCAGCTATTGTTACAACGCAAAAACATTCAGGCAGAATTGGAACGCCTGTTAGCGGAATGTTAACGCACTATGACTGATTTGCTCGCAGCCTCACGGCTATCGCGTTATTACGGAAGACATTGCGCCGTCAAAGAAGTCGGCTTTAACCTTGCCGCAGGGCAGGTCATGGGCTTGTTAGGAGTAAACGGCGCCGGCAAAACCACCACGCTGCAAATGTTGACCGGAAACCTAGCGCCCAGTAGCGGTCAAATCCGGATAAATGGCTTCGATTTGCTTAAAGAGCCGATCTCCGCCAAGCGCCACTTAGGCTATTTGCCCGATACGCCGCCGTTATACAAGGAATTGACGGTTAGGGAGTTTTTAGGTTTCTGTTGCCAATTGCACGGGTTGGGCAAGCAGGCCAGCAAGCAGGCCATCGGCTGTGTCATAGACCGGTGCGGGTTGGCTCCGGTGGAAAAACGCTTGTTGGCCAATCTCTCCAAGGGCTACCAGCAACGGGTCGGTATCGCCCAAGCGATAGTGCATAACCCGGAAGTGATTATCCTCGACGAGCCCACGGTCGGCCTAGACCCGTTGCAAATCCGCGAAATACGCAGCCTGATCCGCGAGTTAGGGCAACAGCATAGCATTGTTTTGTCCACCCACATCCTCGCCGAAGTGGCGGAATCTTGCAGCCATGTGTTGATCATCCATCAGGGTGAAATGGTTTTGACTGACAGTGTCGCCAACATAACAAACCGCAGCGGCACCGGTTTCTTGTTAGTGATGACCGCTCTCCCGGTTGATGCCGCAGTCCTGCTGGCCATACCTGGCGTTGTTTCGGTGGAAAAATTAACGGACCGGCAACTGAAAATCCAGCATGCACTGGCCGATAACCCTAGCCAGCGAATTTCCGAAGCCATCACGGCGGCGGGTTGGGAACTTAAGGAATTGACGCCGCTGCAACCGTCGATAGAAGATGTTTTTATCCGTTTGACAGCAGGGAAGGCATCGTGAAAGCCATGTTACCGATTGCGGCTAGGGAGTTGCGTTCGCTGTTTTTGTCCCCTCTGGCATGGACTCTGTTGGCGATTTTGCAGTTGATTTTGGCTTATCTTTTTTTAAACCAAGTACAGACTTTTGCCAGCCTACAACCCAGATTGTTGGCATTGGAGCAAGCGCCAGGACTCACCGAGGCCATAGTCCCGGCCCTGTTTGGCAATGCCGGCGTTATCTTGTTGTTGGTGACGCCGTTGTTGACCATGCGCAGCATTTGCGAAGAACGCCGTAATAAGACCTTGCCGCTGTTGCTTTCCGCCCCGGTATCGTTGACCGATATTGTGTTGGGCAAATTTCTCGGCGTGTTCGGTTTGTTACTCCTGGTTGTGGTCTTGGTGACGTTGATGCCATTGTCGTTGCTGGCAGGTGGGACTTTAGATTTTGGCAAATTATTTGCGAACGTCCTAGCCTTATCCTTGTTGGTGGCAGCGTTCACATCCGCAGGGCTTTACATGTCATGTATCAGCCCGCATCCCGCCGTGGCGGCGTTGTCCGCTTTCGGCGCGTTAATGCTGTTATGGTTGTTGGGTTGGAGCGCTACCTTAAGCGACTTGCCGGACGGTTTCTTATCACAACTTTCCATTCTCAGGCATTTCCAAAATATCCAAAGCGGCTTGTTAAGCACACGGGACGTGGGTTATTTTTTGGTGTTTTGCATGGGCTTTTTGCTGCTCAGCATCCGTCACTTATCGGCCGGACGCTTGCCGGGATGATGCTTAAACCACGTCATGGGCATCTTTTAGTCACCTTGGCTTTTTTGCTTGCCTTGTTAGCCTTCGGCTGGCTGAGCCTGCGCTATTCTTGGCAATATGACCTGACCGCAAACGCCGGCAATAGCTTGTCCCCGGCCACGGTCAAGTTGCTAGATACCTTGCCCGACCCGGTTCAAATCACCGCTTACATCAATAAAGGCCAGTCGCTACGCTTACAGATCGGACAATTGCTAAACCGTTACCAACGGCATAAAGCGAACTTAAGCTATCGCTTCGTAGACCCGAATAGCCAGCCGGAACAAGTCCGTGAACTGGAAATCGGCGCACAAGGCGCGGTCATTGTCGAATACCAAGGCCGTAGCCAAAAAATTAGTTTCTTGGACGAATCCGCATTGACCAACGCCTTGTTTCAATTAAGCAATAACCAGCAACGCTGGGTTAGTTTTTTGACCGGGCATGGCGAGCGTTCCGCCCTAGGGATCGCCAATTTTGATTATGGACGGTTCGGCAAGGAATTGGCGCGGCGGAACATCACCGCAGTTGACCTTAATTTGGCCTTAGTGGCGGACATACCCGATAACTCCCGGTTGTTGGCCATTGCCGCGCCTAGCGTCGCCTTGTTGCCGGGTGAAATTGAAATTATCCAAAAATACCTAGCACAAGGCGGTAACCTGTTGTTGATGTCCGACCCTAGAAACCAGCACTTATCGCCATTGTTGGAAACAATGGGCATCCGGCAGCTAGCCGGTACGATTGCTGACCAAGGCGGTGCTATTTTTGGCCTCAATGACCCAAGTTACGTCATCGCCGCCCATTACCCCGATCATCCCATCAGCCGGGGCCTGCAACTGATCACCGTTTATCCTGGCGCGGCGGCCTTATTAAAAGCAGATAAAACCAACGGTTTTAACAGCCAGACCGTGTTGGAAAGTTCGGACACCACTTGGCTTGAAACCGGCGCCATGAAAAATGCCGTTGCTTTTGACAAGCAAGAACGCAAGGGGCCGCTCACTTTTGGGGTGGCCTTAACCCGCACCATCAACGCCCATGAACAGCGTGTTTTGGTGTTAGGCGACAGCGATTTTCTAGCCAACGCGTACCTAGACAACGTCGGCAACAGGGATTTGGGTTTCCGCCTAATCAACTGGTTGATCCACGATGACCGATACATCGATGTCCCCGTTAACATCGCTACGGATAAAAGCTTGCAATTGTCGTCAATTGCGGTCGCCCTGATAGGTTTTGGTTTCTTTTTGGGGTTGCCGATACTGCTTATGGTGGGCGGGATTTGGGTTTGGCTCGCCCGTAGGCATAAATAGCCGGATTGTTCTGGTGTTTTCCAAATATCGGTTGCATCCTGCCGTAACCATCAAAACCGACGTTGCGCGGTAACCATCAACGCCCTTATTGGCGGGGCAAGTATTTTTTTGATCACAGCAGCAGTGGACTTACGGCAACCGATGACAACCTTTTTTCAGCTCCATCCCCGGCTCCAGCAAGATTGCTTGGAGGTGGGTCGTTTTGGACTTTGTCGGTTGTTGTTGATGAATGACAGCCAATATCCTTGGTTGATTTTGGTCCCTGAAGTGCCGGGTATACAAGAAGTGTATCAACTGGACAAAAGTCAACGCCTGATTCTGTCCGAGGAATCGTGTTATTTGTCGGAGCAACTGGCCACGCTGTACCGTGCGGATAAAATGAATGTGGCGGCCATTGGCAATGTGGTGCCGCAATTGCATGTCCATCATGTCGTCCGTTACCGCTACGATAAAGCCTGGCCTGAGCCGGTATGGGGACATTCGCCGACTATTCCCTATAGCCCCGGGCGGCTAAAAGAAACTATCGCCTTACTGGTTGATAACTTGGCCCTTAACGAGGATTAAGCTAGGCCGCCGCGTTGGTTTTGAGGTTGGCGATGGAAAACAGGTAACCTTGTTTTAGGCAATGTTCCAGCCATTTTTGCAAGAAATAATTCAACCGCCATTTGTAATCCATAATGGCTTTGCTGTAGCCAAAATGCTCGAACACCTGCGGAATGGCTTTATGTGCGTAGTCGCTGATGACTTCCGCCATTTTCGCGTCCAAATAGATGCGTATGAGGATAGCGGGAAGGGGCTGGGTGTTTTCGGGTTTGCCAAAATGGTGGCTTAGTTCCACGGTGATGGTGTAGGGCGAACGCTCGATCACCGTCAAGATCAATGGGCTGCAACGGGGGGCGACGCCTACGGCGGTTTCATGGATAGAAACTAGGTTTGGTATCAGGCGCAGAAGTTTTTGGTAATTGGCGCTGCAAAGTTGCTCCAAACAGAGGGATTTGTTGCTAGGGTCAAATAAGCTCATGGCCGTCAGTCTTCGCGGTAACTGGCATAGGCGCTGGCGGTTTCCCAAAGAGTCACTTCTGCGACATCAAATCCTTTTTCCTGGATATATTGATAAAGCATTTTGCTTAACACTTCGGCGGTAGGGTGTTCGTCCAATGCCAAAAAGCGTTCATTTTGGGCTTGTAGGGCGGGGATGATGGGGTCATCTTTATGCAATAAAAAATTATGGTCGAGTTGTTGGTCGATATAGGCTTCCACGCATGTGCGGATATCGGCAAAATCGCAGACCATGCTTTGCCCGTTGAGCTGTTGCTGGCGAATGGTAATGGCGGCCTTGACGCTATGGCCGTGCAAGTGCCGGCATTTTCCAGGATGGTTCATCAAGCGATGGCCGTAACAAAAATAGATTTCTTTTGTGATAGTGTACATGTCCATCAACTAGGGCTATGCCTGAGTCTAGAAATTCGTCTGATTCAAGCGGTCGGTCAATTAAAAGGGGTCTATGTTAAACGAAATCCTACTGATTTTCTTGTTGCTTGCCGGTTTATTTTATTGGTCCCATTTTCATCAAATCTGGGAAATGGCCTTAAATTCGGCTAAGGCTCGCTGCCGACTGGCCAATGTGCAGATGTTGGATGATTATGTTGCCATTAAAAAAAGTCGGCTTGCCCGCGACCGGTTTGGCAACCGGCAATTGCGACATACGTTTGGGTTTGAGTTTACGGCGACTGGTTATGACCGTTATCAGGGTCGGATAGTGTTTTTAGGCCGTCAACTCGAATCTTTTTATATGGAGCCGCACCGAATTGAAACCACATATTCTGCCGCAAGAGATAGCCTATGAAAAAATGTCCCTACTGTGGTTTTGAAAACCAAGAACCCACGCCGCGTTGTCCAGAATGTGGCGGCTATTATTCAAAAATTATCGAACTGATAGACCAAGCGGCCGCAGAGGAAGAGAAAAACAGCGGGGCGGCCCGTTACCGCCGGATCATTCAGTCCGGCAATATTAAACAGGCAATAATTTCCGAGATTAGGCAAATCGTGGACGGATTGTCCGGTCAGGCAAAATTGACCTTATGGGTCGTTTTTGTGTTTGTGTTTGCGTTGGTTTTTGCATTTTGACCGACGGGCTGTTGAAATTATTTTGTTTCTAATCGCCTTAGCTGCCAACCCGATGTCATGACATCCACCCGAAAATTAAATCCTTACCAAGGCAAATTGGCGGTGCTAGATAGCGGTCAGGAGGATTCCTTAAAACCCGGGCAATTGGCAGAGAAATTAAGCGCGCCCCTGTACCACTCGGTGGATAAAAATACCCAGGAAGCATTTTTCCTGATTTGGCGGGAAGGCGCCTTGAGGTTGATCGACCGCGAGTTGCTGACAAAAGGGGGGCTGGCGGTTGAGGTTGAACCCAGAAAGGGGGAGCAACGCTCATGGCCCGCCCCAAAACAGGGCGCGTTGGCGCAAGCGATAGGGCGAAAAACGACCGTCGTGGTGGATGCTACGACGGGTTGGGGGCAAGATTCCCTAGCCTTGTTCCGCATGGGATTCCAGATGCACTGTATCGAGCGTTCGCCGGTGATGGCGGCACTTCTGGCCGATGGGTTTGGCCGTTTGGCAGCATTGGAATGGATGCATAAACTTCAACTCAAGCCACCCTGTTTAATGGTCGGTGATGCTATAGAAGAATTGCATAAGCTGACATTTTGTCCCGATTGTGTTTTTTTGGATCCCATGTTCCCGCCCAAAAGGAAAAAGTCCGCTTTGGCAAAAAAATCCATGGAGATCCTGCGGGATTTGCTAGGGGAAGATACGGACAAGCAGTCTTTGTTTGCTGCGGCCAGGCAAGTCGCCGGGCATCGGGTGGTGGTGAAAAGCCCGACCCATGCGGAACCGTTAGGCGGAAAGCCGGATCTGAGCCATCAAAGTAAACTGTTGCGTTACGACGTTTATTTTCGCTAAAACCCTATCCGCTGGTGTTGTCGTGAAAAATAATGATTCCTACGCGATGGGGTTTCAAACGTTCACCAATATCTTAACAGGCGCCGGATTGCCCGTTGCAATGAACGGAAAGCTTCCCTAACGCAGAGGGGCGTTGCACAAACCTCCTTCAGGATTAATGGTAAACTATTTTCCGTCAAGCCTTGGGTACTGGCTGTTTGGTATCGTCGCCAAGACAGTATCTGATTAGCAAGATGCTGCAGCCAACGCCAAACAGTTCGTCATTCCGGCATCCACTGTTGCCCTCTTCAGAGTATGACAGTGCCGACTGCAGCATATTGCTTATCAGGAGACAGTATGCGGGCAAACCGGGGGCAACGGAGACGGTGCCCGCTTTTCTACTATTCATGAAGGTAATTGTTTAAAAAAATGCCAGAAACCTACCAAGAAGAACAAGAACAAATCCGTCAACGCCGCAGTAAATTGACCGAGTTGCGGGCACAAAGCGTCGCTTTTCCGACCGATTTTCGCCGCGATGTGGTGGCAGGCGAGCTATTGGCCGAATACGGGGAAACATCCAAAGAAGCGCTGGAAGCGGGACCTTTGCGGGTGAAAATTGCCGGACGGATGATGACCCGCCGGGTAATGGGCAAGGCCAGTTTTTGCCATGTCCAAGATATGTCCGGCAAAATCCAGCTTTATGTGGCGCGTGATTTGTTGCCGGAAGGCGTTTATAACGACCATTTTAAAAAATGGGACATCGGCGATATCATCGGCGCCGAAGGCGTGTTGTTCAAAACTCAGACCAATGAGTTAAGCGTCAAGGTCGATGGCGTACGCTTATTGACCAAAGCCCTGCGACCTTTGCCGGAAAAGTTCCACGGCGTTGCCGACCAGGAAATCAAATACCGGCAGCGGTATCTGGATTTGATCATGAACGCAGAGTCGCGCAACACTTTTTTGATACGCTCAAGGATCGTCGCTTACATCCGCCAGTTTTTAATCGACCGCCAGTTTTTGGAAGTGGAAACGCCGATGATGCAGGTGATTCCGGGCGGGGCGGCGGCGCGGCCTTTTATCACCCACCACAATGCGCTGGACATGCGGCTGTATTTGCGGGTTGCGCCGGAATTGTATTTAAAACGCCTGGTGGTCGGCGGTTTTGAGCGGGTGTTTGAGATTAACCGCAATTTCCGCAACGAAGGCCTGTCCACCCGGCACAACCCAGAATTTACCATGCTGGAGTTTTACCAAGCCTATGCCGAATACCACGATTTGATGGACTTGACCGAAACCCTGTTGCGCGGTATCGCCGAGGAAGTGGTCGGGCATGCCGTCATCACTTATCAGGGTGAAGCATACGATTTTGGCCAGCCGTTTGCACGCATGACCGTGGCCGAATCCATCCTGCATTGCAATCCCGATTTGACCGCCGAAGATATAGCGACCCGTGAGGCGGCAGCGAAAGTGGCCGAGAATTTGCAGATTCCGGTCAAGGATGGCTACGGTCTGGGCAAAATCCAAATCGAAATTTTTGAGAAAACCGTCGAAAACCGTTTGCTGCAACCGACTTTCATCACCGCCTATCCGGTGGAAGTGTCGCCCTTAGCGCACCGAAACGACCTAGACCCGCAGGTCACCGACCGCTTCGAGTTTTTCGTCGGCGGCCGTGAAATCGCCAACGGCTTCACCGAGTTGAACGATGCCGAAGACCAGGCGGAACGTTTCCGCAAACAAGTGGAAGACAAGGAAGCCGGCGATTTGGAAGCCATGCACTTCGACGCCGATTACATCACCGCGCTGGAACACGGTATGCCGCCGACCGCAGGCGAGGGCATCGGTATCGACCGTTTAGTGATGCTGTTCGCCGATGCGCCATCCATCCGTGATGTGTTGTTATTCCCGCACATGCGGCCTAAGGGGTGATGGTTTAGGGCGGGTTGCCGTCCGCCCGCGCCAATAAACCCTTGATTTCTGGTAGACAAGAACCGCAATTAGTGCCGGCTTTTAGGCAATCCCCGACGGCTTTGGCGGTCTTGAGGTTTTTCTGTTTAATCGTATCGCGGATGGTTTTTTCGCCAACATTGAAACAAGCGCAGATAATGGCACCGGCATTGGGGCTCCCTGAGGGCGGCAGGCCGGTCAATAAGGTGCGGCGCTGTTCCGGGGTTAATCTGGGTTTGGCAAAGACGTTGCCCAACCAGCCACGTTCGGGTAATGTCATTTTCGTGGCGGCGAATAAGACAGCCTTTAGGTTCCCGTCCCGCACTAGAGCCGCCCGGTAATTGCCCAGGTTCTGGTCATGATATTCCAGCCATTCGCCAACGCCTTCGTATGGCAATAAATTTTCCGCATAATGCCGCCAATCGCGCGGTTGCTTATCCCCGGCCAATTCGTACCGGTAATAGCCGTCGCCGTTGATTTTTACCCAATAATCGCTGTCAACTCTGAGTTCTTGTCGGGCCAATAAAAAGCCGTGCCAGGCGGGTTGGTAAGCGGCGATGCGGATGGGTGTGTGTTTGCTTTCCGGTTGCTTGGAGATGGGGTCGACCACCGGGTTGACTAAGGCCCCCATGCGGCCTTGGCTGGCGTAGCAATCCGTCCAGTGCATGGGTACGAACACGTTGCCGGGTTGTTGGTCGTCCGTTACTTGTACCCGCACGATCATTTTCCCCCAACGGCTGTTTAGGATGGCTAAGCCGTGATCGGTCAGCCCATAACGCCGTGCGTCTAAAGGATGCACTTCGCCAAACGGCTCCGGTTTGTGCAGGTTGAGTTTAGGTGCGAGGGCGGTGCGGGTCATGGTGTGCCATTGGTCGCGCAACCGTCCGGTGTTTAATATGAGCGGGTAATCGGCATCCGGTAAGTTGACGGGCGGTCTGGGTTTGATGGCGATGAATTGGGCTTTGCCGCTGGCGGTGAAGAATTTGCCGTCGTCGAAAAAGCGAGTCCGACCGTTAGGGTATTGGGCGTTGACCGGCCATTGCGTAGGTGGCAATTGTGCGTATTCTGCAGCGCTGATTTGTGCCAAAGCGGAAAGGTCAAAATCGCGTTCGCCGTGGTTTTCAAAGCCGGACAGGGCGGCGTGTTCGCGGAAAATATCCACCGGGCTTTGGTAGCCGAAGGCTGCGCTAAAGCCCATGCGTTGCGCCACTTGGCTGATCACCCACCAATCCGGTTTTGCCTGGCCTGCGGCTGGCAACAAACTGCGCTGGCGCGAGATGCGGCGTTCGGAATTGGTGACGGTGCCGTCTTTTTCGCTCCAACCTTGGGCGGGCAGCAACACATGGGCGAGCTTGCCGGTGTCGGTGCCCGCTATGCAATCGGAAACCACGACGAACGGGCAGCGTTGCAAAGCCTGTTTGACTTTGTCCGCATTCGGCAGGCTGACCACCGGGTTGGTGCCCATAATCCAAATGGCTTTGATGTTGCCGTCGTAGACCGCATCGAACAAATCGACGGCGGGCAAGCCCGGTTTTTGGGCAATGTTCTCGGTTTGCCAAAACCGGGCCACCCGGTCGATGTCTGCAGGATTGGAGAAATCCATGTGCGCTGCCAACTGGTGCGACAAGCCGCCGACCTCGCGTCCGCCCATCGCGTTCGGTTGGCCGGTCAACGAAAACGGTCCCATGCCAGGCTTGCCAATGCGCCCGGTGGCCAAATGGCAGTTGATGATGGCGTTGACCTTATCGGCGCCGCTGCTGGATTGGTTGATGCCTTGGCTGTAAAGGCTCATGACTTTTTCGGTTGCGGCGAACCAATCGTAGAACCGTTGCACGTCGTCGGCGTCGAGTTGGCAGAAGTCGGCGACTTGCCGGGCATCGCCCGCTAGCTTTGCCGCCGCTAGGGCTTGGTCGAAGCCTTCGGTGTGGTTTTGGATGAAATCGGCATCCGTAGGGCACACATTTATGCCCTTAAGGGTATTGCGTACCTTTTTGTCAGACAAGGTACGCAATGCGTACCCTACGCCCAGATAATGCAACAGCCCATTAAATAACATGGCATCGCTACCCGACGCCAACGGCAAATGTAAATCCGCTATATCGCAAGTCGCCGTCCGGCGCGGGTCTATGACCACCACTTTCAGATTAGGGTTGGCATCTTTTGCGGCGCGGATACGCTGGAAGCTGACCGGATGGCACCAGGCGGTGTTGGAACCGACCAATACGATTAAATCCGCCCATTCCAAATCTTCATAACAACCCGGTACGGTATCGGAGCCAAAGGCGCGCTTATGCCCGGCCACCGACGACGACATGCACAAACGGCTGTTGGTGTCCATATTGCCGCTGCCGATGAAACCTTTCATCCATTTGTTGGCGACGTAGTAATCTTCGGTCAGCAATTGGCCGGAGCCATAAATGGCGACGGCATCGGGGCCGTGTTGGCGGATGGTTTCTTGGAACCTATTGGCGACGGTGGCTAAGGCTTGGTCCCAACCGGTTTCTTGCCCGAAAACCATGGGTTGCAATAACCGGCCTGTTAGTTCAACCGTTTCCCCCAAGGCCGAACCTTTGGAACATAGACGGCCAAAATTGGCGGGATGCGATTTATCGCCGTTGATTTTGACCTGCCGGTTTTCGCTATCGACCGTGGCAGTGATGCCGCAGCCGACGCCACAGTAGGGGCAGGTGGTTTGGATGGTTTGGGTCATAAAGATTGGGGCTGCAATGGTATATTAATTGTCGCATAAGTTTTCGCATTGGGTTGTCGACGAGCCGGAGTGAAAAAACGTGTTTTTTCACTCCAGAAACTGCGGCAACTTATGAGACGATTAATACTTTCAAAAAATTGAGAGGTATATGGCATGTTAGATCTCCCTACAACACTTGAAAATCAGATCAATCAATTGGCAGCCCAAGCAGGACAGCCAGTTGAGTTGTTTTTAGACCATTTAATAGCCGATTACCTTGATGACATGAATGATGTTGCCGAAGCCGATGCCATTTATCAACGTATCCAATCAGGTCAAGAAACCACAGTGCCGTTTGAACAATTGTTAAAAGACAATGGCGTGGACGGTTGAGTTTTCCAACACGGCGGCGAACCAATTTTCAAAGTTGGATCGACCCACACAAAAACGCATTAGCGTTTTCATAAAACGTCTGGTTACATCGGACAATCCACGCCATAACGGTAAGTTCATGCAAGGCCAGTATGCCGGTTATTACCGTTACCGCATTGGCGATTATCGGTTGATTTGCCAGATTGATGACGGCAACCTGTTAATAACCGTGATTAAACTGGGGCATCGGCGAAAAGTTTATAAAAAATGATGCTATCGAATCACTTGAACCATGATTAAATTCCCGTCAGCAAAAAATCTAAAGCCGCGATAATCTCATCCCGATAGCCCGCAAAACGGCCAACGGCTTGGCCCAATTCTTTTCTGGGTATGCTGGCAAGCTGAGGGGTTAACAGCAAATAATGTTTTCCGTCAATTTCCAAGCCAGGGGTAAGCCGCGCCATACCGCGTGTTACTGTCCCGGTTAGGCATAGCGGAATCACCACGGTGCTGGCCAAATCGCCCAGCAAATCGCTTTGTACCTCCAACAGGTAAGGCATTAAACCTTTGGTTTTCAGATTACGGTTTTCGTATACATCGAATTGGGGCATCAGAAACTCCGTAAATCATCGGCGAAGCAGCCTTGCTCCTCAAGGTAATGGTTATATTCATTAATGGCGGCTTGGTTTTCGGCAAGCCACGCGGTGGACTGTTTTTGTCGCACCAATTCAACCAATTTTTGCTCCAGCGCGGCAGATAGGTTGATGTCTAATGCTTTGGCTTTTTTTAGCAAATCACTATTGATAGTGACGTTGGTGGGCTTTTTGTTGACAGATAAATCGTATAAGGTTTTCATGTGATAAATCCTGCTTATGTTGCATGTTGATACAGTGTGCGCATCATTATACATGCCCAGGCCCAAAAATCATCCCCTCCCGAATATCCGCCAACCCCCGCCTTTGCTCCAACAACGTCTGATACCAAAACCCATCCGCCGTATCGCCGTACAGAACCGCGCCGACTAAGCGGTCGTCTTTGACCACCAGCTTTTTGTAAATCCCCGCCCCGGCGTCGTGGTAATAGATGCTTTCAGTCCCCGCTGCGCCCAAAAAATCGCCCACCGAGAACAAATTGATGCCGGTCACTTTCAATTTGGTCGCGGTCGGTAAGGTCATGTAATGAGCCGTCCCCAAACCGCTTAGGTGGTTGGCGCAGACTTTGGCTTGTTCAAATAATGGCGCGACCAGGCCGAAGGTTTCACCCCGGTGCTGGATACACTCGCCGACCGCGTAAATGCTTTCATCCAAGGTTTGCAGCGCGTCGTTGACGACGATGCCTTGCTCGCAATAAAGCCCGGCTGTTTGCGCCAGTCTAATGTTTGGGCGGATGCCGATGGCCATCACGAACAAGTCACAAGGCAGGCGGCTGCCGTCGGCCAGTTCCACGGCGGCGACATGGCCGTTGCCGTCGTCCAACAAGGCGGAAATTTTCGCGTTCATCTGGAAACGCAGGCCTTTTTGGGTGAGTTCGGCTTGCAGCAGTTGTGAGGCGGGGCGGTCGAGTTGCCGGTTCAGCAACAGGTCGCGGTTATGGGCCACGGTCACGTCCATGCCGCGCACCGCTAAGCCGTTGGCGGCTTCCAAGCCCAGCAAGCCGCCGCCTAAAACCACGGCGTGGCGGTGGCTTTGGGCATAGGCGAGCATGGTTTCCACGTCGGAAATATCGCGGAAGCTGATGATCCCATCCAAACCGTTGCCCGGAATGTCGGCGATGACGGCTTTGGAGCCGGTGGCGATTAACAGTCGGTCGTATGCGGCGGTGCTGCCGTCGCGGGCGTGTACTCGCCGGTTTGTCCGGTCTATGCCGATTATAGCCTTGTCATTACCCGCATTCAGTTCGATACCTTGCCCGGCATACCAAGCGCGGTCGTGGGTGATGATTTCGGTCAGGTCCTTTTCCCCGGTCAACAAGGCCGACAACAGCACCCGGTTGTAGTTGCCGTGCGGTTCGTCGCCGAAAAAGGTGATTCGGTACCGGTCGGGCGCGATGGCGAGCAATTCTTCCACCGTACGCATCCCCGCCATGCCGTTGCCGATCACGACCAGGCGCGGTTTTTCTTGGCTGGACATGGGCTTAGCCTAATCGGGTACGGTGAGTGTGCCTTCGGCGACCATCACCGCCGCCCCGCCGATGCGGATGGTCAAGGCAGAGGCGCCTTTGTGGTCCATTTCGATGTTCAGCAAGCTGCGCCGATGGCGGTCTTCGCCGCGGTCGACGCTGAACGG
>DBNZ01000049.1:10011-10992 GCA_002299495.1 Methylococcaceae bacterium UBA659 | reverse complement strand
CTCCCCCATCCTTGGGGTCGTACTTCCTTTATGCCCTAGAGGGTATGCATCCATGCCGTCGAGGACGAACGGCAGGCAGTTGATTCCGTTCCTGGTGAGTGTGTCGAACCAGGAACGGAATCAACTTATTCAAGACTTCCTTAATGGTCTCGTTTAAGATTTATGCAATCTGTTCCTTTGTTAAGAAATTTCCATTTAATGATTATTTAATACCTACTAAGTCGGTCATAGTAAATGAACGAAATCATCCAAATTTTTAGCGAGTCTGGAGCGCTGTCTAACATAATAAAGGGGTTTCAGCCGCGGGCGGGCCAACTGGAAATGGCCTTGCTCGTTGCTGAAGCTATTGATAATAAACAGAATTTGATTGCTGAAGCGGGTACAGGAACAGGAAAGACGTTCGCTTATTTGGCGCCAACGATTTTGGCGGGCAAAAAGACCATTATTTCAACGGGAACTAAAAATTTACAGGATCAATTATTTAATCAGGACTTGCCCGTCTTACGAAAAGCCATCAAAAAGCCGTTTAAAGCGTCTCTTTTAAAAGGGCGCAGCAATTATTTATGTTTGTATCGATTAAAAGACGCACTGGAATCTAATTTTGGCTTTAGCAAAGAGCAAGCGATTTCGTTAGCAAAAATTGCGCGTTGGGCTAAGCGGACGGTTACTGGCGATATTTCAGAAATGTTTGATGTTTCTGAGACCGATCCAGTGTGGTACCAGGCCACTTCATCTGTTGACAATTGCTTAGGTTCTGATTGCCCTGACTATGCGGGTTGCTTGTTGGTAAAGGCCAGAAAAAAAGCCTTAGAGTCCGATTTATTGGTCGTTAACCATCATTTGTTATGCGCCGATTGGTCAATTCGGGAGAATGCAGTGGGCGAATTATTGCCCGATGTCGACGTCATTGTTATTGATGAGGCGCATCAATTAGCCGAAACTGCGTCCAATTTTTTTGGCATACATATCGGTGGAAAACAG
>DBNZ01000049.1:0-9643 GCA_002299495.1 Methylococcaceae bacterium UBA659 | reverse complement strand
TACGCACGGCTTGTGAAGATTTACAACACGAAATAAAGCACTTACGGTTAGCTTTTGGGATTGAGTTAAGGCGTGGCGAATGGGCAGAAATTACCGGGAATCCAAAATTAGCCAGTGGTTTGGTTTCTTTGAAAGAGCAATTGCAAAGGGTTATGGCACAGCTTTCAATTGCATCCGTGAAGACTAAGGCTCTGGATAATGCTTACAAACGGGCACAAGAATTATTGCAACAACTGTCGGCCATGTTCGACCACGACAGCCAATGGATTCGCTGGTTTGAAATCCATAAAAAATGGTTTACTTTTAGCCGCACCCCTTTGGATATCACCACTGATTTCCAAAAGTTCATGCAACGGCATCAAGCAGTCTGGATTTTTACCTCCGCCACTTTGACAGTGGCCCACCAATTCAAACACTTTTCGGCGAGTTTGGGTTTGGAGAAGGCTAAAACCGTCAGCTGGGATAGCCCTTTTGATTATGCTAACCAATCCTTGTTTTATCATCCTAAGGGTTTGCCCCAACCTAGCGCTGAAGATTTCATATCCCGTGTTTTGGAATTTGTGGTGCCCGTCCTTGAAGCGAGTGAAGGCCGGGCATTTTTTCTATTTACCAGTCACCGGTCTTTAAAGCAGGCTGAAACCCTTTTACCAGGAAAAATAAGTTATCCCTTATTCGTACAAGGTAGTCTGCCTAAGGCCAAATTAATTGCAGAATTTAAGGCGGCGGGTAATGCCGTTTTGTTGGGGACGTCTAGTTTTTGGGAGGGTGTCGATGTGCGCGGAGAGGCCTTATCTTGTGTCATTATTGAAAAATTGCCTTTTTCATCGCCGGGCGACCCCGTGTTGAAAGCGAGGTTATCGGTGATGGAGCAACAGGGGAAGAATCCTTTCTTTGAATACCAGGTGCCAAACGCGGTCATCGCGTTAAAGCAGGGGGTTGGCCGATTAGTGCGTGACATCAGTGACCGGGGGGTTTTGATGGTGTGTGATCCACGACTGTTGAAGCGGGCTTATGGCCAACTGTTCTTAGACAGTGTGCCACCGATGAAGCGCACCCGTGATCTTGCGGATGTGCAGCGCTTTTTCCAAGACGGCAAATAACCCGTATGAAAATATTGGCAGTGGAGACGGCCACTGAAGCTTGCTCGGCGGCGTTGTTGATTCAGGGTGAGGTTAGCGAACGTTGGGAATTAGCGCCTAGGGCGCATACTCGATTGATTTTGCCTATGATTGATAGCTTGATGGCGGAGGCAGGATTATTGCCAAACCAATTGGATGCGCTGGCATTTGGCTGTGGCCCAGGTTCGTTCACGGGCGTCCGCATCGCTACGGCAGTGGTTCATGGCATTGCTTTAGGGGCTGATTTGCCGGTGTTGCCGGTATCCACTTTGGCGGCACTGGCCCAGGATTATTATGACGGTCATGCGGCTTTAACGTTGTTTACGGCTATGGATGCCAGGATGGGTGAGATATTTTGGGGTATTTATCAACGCGATCAACAAGGTATGGCTCAGTTGTTGGGTAAAGAATGGGTGATAGATGTGGAGCATATAGAGTTGCCTTGCTTTCCTGGGGTTGGCCTAGGTTCAGGCTGGCGAACCTATGGACACAACTTAAAACAAAGGTTAGGGGGGCTGGTTGAAGGTGTTGTCGCCGAAAATGTTTGGCCGAAAGCATCGGTGATAGCCCGTTTAGGGGAGAGTTTGTTCCAAAAAGGCCAGGCTGTTGCCGTAGAATTGGCACAACCCGTTTATTTACGCGATAAAGTGGCTAAGACCGAAGAAGAGAGGGGGCTTTTAATTTGACATTCGTTTGATGTCGTAGGTACTGAGCGACCCTGTGTGCAGGCTGCTGGCGACCAACGCGTGGTGGATGCCCATTTGCGATAATCCGCACAAATCATCCGCATTCCTGATCCCGCCGGCGGCTATAAACGTATTGTTAGGAAAGCGTTGGACATATTCAGCCAATTTTGCAAAATCAGGGCCGCTGTGGCTGCCGACCTTAGCTAAGGTCATGATGATGACTTGTTCCGGCCAAAGTTGGCTGTCGTAGAACAGTTTTCCAGTGGGCGCCGTAGTAGGCGGGTAATCCAGCGACAGGATAAATCGCTGGTTAAGCTTGGCCACTTCATCCAGTCGCTCATCGCCATAGCTTTCTGTCCCTACCACCTGCCAATGGGGGGCGGGTTTATCCGGCGCTTGCCGGTAGCCTTGATCCAGCCAAAACGTCAATTCAGGATAGGCCGTTACCGCTTCTGCGATTAAGCGGTCATGATTGCCCATATTGGTGATCGCATCTAGGTCTGCAATATAAAAAGTGTCGAAGTTAAAAAGGCTTAGAAACGCTGCAATGACATCAAAAATATCTGCGGATCGGCATAACGGCGAGTTAATGGGTTGGTAATGGGCACGTCGGCCCTGTTTGGCATGGACGGCTAGGCCATTTTTTAAATCAATGACGGGAATAATTTTCATAACGCATGCGGGTTTTGGTATTTGAATTCATCACGGGCGGTGGCTTTAGCCGTCAACCATTGCCGCCTAGTTTAGCGCAGGAAGGGCGGTTGATGTTGCAGGCCTTGTTGGAAGACTTTTTAGAGCTGCATGAGGTGCGGGTCAGCGTCATGCTTGAGCATCGGTTCGTAGCTGGCATGGATGTTAAAGGGGCGGATGTGACAGTCCTTGGGTTGGGGCAGGATTATCGGCAACTGTTCATGACCTTGGCGCGGCAAAGCGATGCGGTTTGGCCGGTGGCGCCCGAGTCGGGCGGTATTTTGCAGGCTTTGTGCCAGGTGGTCGCTGATTTGGGTAAACGGTTGCTGGTTTCGCCGGCAGATGCGGTGGCTTTGGCGGGCAACAAATACCAGACTTACCTGCGTTTATGCCAGCATCAGATAGCTACCGTGCCGACCCGTTTGTTGGTTGATGCCGAAGCCGAAGCCGAAGCCGAAGCGGGCGAATGGGTGGTTAAACCGATAGATGGCGTAGGTTGTGACGGCAACCGCATAGTTCATGATTTGGCGGGGGTTAAGGCGAGCGTTGCGGAACTTCGACTATGGGTTGTCCAGCCCCATTTTTCCGGGCGAAAGAGCAGCCTGTCCGGTTTGTTCAAACAAGGTCAAGCGTGGTTATTGAGCTACAACTTGCAGGAATTTACCGTGGTGGACAGCGGCTACCGGTTAACGCGAATCATCGTCAATTACCAAACCGATGATGGCGGGTATCAGCGGATATTACAGGCGATAGCGGCGGCCATTCCCGGTTTGTGGGGTTATGTCGGGGTAGACCTGATCGAGACGGATGCCGGGTGCTGGGTGCTGGAGGTCAATCCGCGCTTGACCACCTCCTACACTGGGCTGAAACAGGCATTGGGCATTAATGTTGCCGATTTGGTCATGCAGTTGCATCAACAAGACCCACCTAAGCTGCAATTCCTGACCAGCCAACCCATTCAGATAACCTTATGAAAGCTATAGCTACCGTAGGCTGGGATATTGGCGGGGCGCATATTAAGATGGTTGTCTGCAATCCATGCGGCGAAGTCACCCAAGTGTTGCAGCGGCCGTGCCCGCTTTGGCAAGGCTTAGCTCGGTTGCAAACAGCCGTCCGGCAAATGGTTAAGCAATTGACCGCAAGCCAATATCGTCACGCCATAACCATGACCGGCGAATTAGTGGATGCGTTCGCCAGTCGGGATGAAGGGGTCAAGGCAATCCTTAACACCATGACGGAATTGTTAATAGGGTGCGAGCTTTGGGTTTTTGCCGGGAAACAGGGGTTGTTGCCGCTGGAAAAAGTAACTTCCAGGCATTATCCGTTGATTGCATCCAGCAATTGGTTGGCGAGCGCCAGTTTTGCCGCGCAAAAATTCGGCGACGGATTATTTGTCGATATTGGCAGCACCACCACGGATATTTTGTTATTGGCTGGCGGTGAAGTGAAAGCGCAAGGATTTACCGATTACCAACGTTTGTTGTCGCAAGAATTGGTGTATACCGGTATTATCCGTACTCCAGTGATGGCTATTGCCCAGACGGTCCTTGATGAAGGGGGGGAAGTCGGCGTTATGGCGGAATACTTTGCCACCATGGCCGACGTCTACCGGTTGACGGGCGAACTGGACGAAGCCCATGACCAAACGTGCCCTGCCGATGGAGGTGAAAAGACCGGGTTGGCCAGCGCTAAACGTTTGGCGCGGATGGTCGGTTGTGATTTTGTGGCAGCAGAGTTGCCAAGGTGGCGCAGATTAGCTGGAAATCTTCGGAGCCAGCAACTGGAAAAAATCCGGCGTAGTTGTAACCTGATTTTAACCTCCAGCGAATGCGATGGTGTTCCGGTAATAGGGGCGGGAGTTGGGCGGTTTCTGGCCAAGCAAATGGCGGGGCAATTGGGTTGCCCGTATCTGGATTTTAACGCATCGGTTACGGGTCAATTCCCTGCATCCACTATGGATGTGGCCGATTGTGCGCCGGCGGCTGCGCTGGCCGTCTGGTTGGCGGTAGGGGGTAAAACAGGGGTGTGCAACGCAAACGGACTAAACCCTGATGGCCATGCAGCAGACCAGTAACCATAAGCGATTGACTAAAAACAACGAGAATTTCCAGCAGAGGTCGAAACAATGGATAAGCAAGAAAAAGACTTAATTGACCGTATTGCCCGGTTTTTGATGGACTTGTTTGGTTTAATCAAAACTAACGGGTTGAAATTGCTGGGTCGTCCAACAGCAGCTAAACCGGGGCTTGAATTGCACAAGCCTAAGGACGAAAAGCCCAACAGTATCTGGCGGCTGGCGGCATTCGTGGCATTGTTTCTGCTGTTCATGGGTATTATCAGTACTTTCAATGAAGTACGACGAGATGAAATGCCTTTTAGCCGGTTCCTGAGTTTAGTCGGCGAGGGTAGGGTTGATAAGGCGATAGTCACAGAGCGTTTCATTTCTGGCACGTTGAAACCAGAGGTGGAAAGCCAACCCGGGCAGGCTTTCGTCACGGTGCCGTTGTGGCAGATGGATTTGGCCGAACTGCTACAAAAAAACCAGGTGGAATACATGGTTAGGAGCGGGGAAAGTTGGTTGGGCAATATGCTGTTTAACTGGGTTATCCCCATAGTGATTTTGGTCGCCATTTGGTCGTGGATGGCGCGGCGTATGACCGGTGCACAGCATGGATTTTTGAATTTGGGGAACAAAACCCGCATCCATCCTGATTCGTTACCAAAAATTACTTTTGATGACGTGGCGGGGGCCGATAGCGCCAAACAAGAGCTGCGGGAAACCATAGAATTTTTAAAAGCACCGGACAAAATTCATAAGCTGGGCGGGCGCATGCCCAAAGGGGTGTTGTTGGTGGGTCCCCCCGGCACGGGCAAGACGTTGTTGGCCCGTGCCGTGGCCGGCGAAGCGGGCGTGCCGTTTTTTAACATCAGCGGTTCTGAATTCATTGAGCTGTTTGTCGGTGTCGGTGCGGCCAGGGTACGGGAGTTGTTTGACCAAGCCCGCAGCAAGGCGCCGTGCATCATTTTTATTGACGAACTGGACGCCATTGGCCGGTCCCGTAGCGGCCCGGTCACCCTGGGCGGTCATGACGAGCGCGAACAAACCCTAAACCAAATTTTGACGGAAATGGATGGCTTTGACCCATCCTCGGGGGTTGCCGTGATGGCCGCCACCAATCGGCCGGAGATTCTCGATAAGGCTTTACTGCGGGCAGGCCGTTTTGACCGCCAAATCGTCGTGGATAAGCCTGACCTGCAGGACAGGATCGAAATATTGAAGCTGCACACCAAAAAAATGACCGTAGCGAATAATATTGATATTGCCGTCATAGCTAGGCGCACACCCGGTTTGGTCGGCGCGGATTTGGCCAATATCGCCAATGAATCGGCCATCATCGCTAACCGTCTTGGCCATGACATGATCCAAATGGATGATTTTGAAGCGGCCATAGACCGGATTTTGGCGGGTCCTGAAAAGAAAAACCGCGTCTTGAACAAAGATGAAAAACGCCGCGTGGCTTATCACGAAGCCGGCCATGCCTTGGTGGCCGAACATGTCCCTACCGGCCAGCCGGTGCATAAAATTTCCATTATCCCTAGGGGCGTGTCGGCGTTGGGTTTCACCCTGCAATTGCCGGTTGAAGAGCGGTTTTTATCCACTGAAGATGAGTTGAAAGATCAAATGGCCATCTTGATGGGGGGGCGTATCGCCGAGCAAACCGTGCTAGGAAATATTTCCACCGGCGCCCAAAACGATTTGGAAAAAGCCAGCGAAATAGCCCGTAACATGGTTTGTGTGTTGGGGATGAGCAAAAAGATGGGCGCGTTAACTTATGGCAAGCGTCAGCAATTGCAGTTTTTGGACGGCGAAGTGACCGAATCCCGCAATTACAGTGACGAAACCGCACGGATGTTGGACACTGAAATTATAGCCTTGATCGAAGAAGGCGAAACCCGCGCCCGGGGGATCATCACGTCTAACCGGCCGGCGTTAGAAAAATTGGCTGAATTATTGCAAGAAAAAGAAGTGGTGAGTCGGGAAGAAATGTTGATGGTATGGGGTTAACATTTTTTAGCTGGAAGCGGGCCAGCTTTTTAAAACTCGGTAAACTACGCCGTTTGCAGTCGTTATCGACTCAAATAGACAGAATTCGTCGCTTTGCCAAGTGAACGGCTCAAATGCTGCCGTTATGCGGTGCTTAACTTTTTTAGCAAGCGTTATATGGGGCACATAAGGGCGTTTATCTAAAGTTATGTCAACGCCGTTTGCAATTAACTTCAGTCGTGTCGCTAATGTGTGCAATTCTGGGTTTGGTTGGTTTGATGTAAGGCTGAGTATTTGAGGTTTAGCCCAATGGCTAAGCTGGTCGAATACTATCGACAAGTTTGGGATATGAATAGTGCTGGCGCTTTCCATAAGCGCCCTTTCTGTAGCGGGTTCAATAGCCCCTAAAAAAACCAAAGTGAGGTGTAAGTTGGCTACAGGAATCGGTCGGATAGTGTCGCTTTTGATCGCTTTTAAAATGCCCATACAATGCCGGAGTGCCGGTGCATTAGGTTTAAGCCCGAAAAATAAGCGCTTCATGAAACGATTTTTAATCGAGTTATGGTGAGATGGGCTTTTGTAAGCGGTCTTTAGGCACGGGTATCAGAAAATTTTTGGATAGCCTTTTCCATAGGAAAAAAAACGGGAAAACAATGGGAAAATAATGCGAAAACAAAAAGACCAATTTAAGGCTCCGTTAAATTTTCAAAATTCAGTTCTTTCCGGATTGTTGGGGCAAATAAACGCCCATAAGAAAGTATTGGAGATAGTTAGGAAAAGCTTGCCTTCCGCCTTGTCTGGACATGTTGCCTATGCCTTTGTCATTGACAGGCGTTTGCTGGTCTATGCCGATTCAGCGGCTTGGGCGGCACAATTGCGGTTTTATAACCAAGAAATTAGGAAAGAAGTGGGGGTTTTTTATGGAAAGCCTTTGGAAACTTTGCATATTAAGCTGATTGATAGCGTATTAAAAAAACCTCCCGCCAAACCCAAAATACCCTCATTAGCTGTGGTCGAGACCATCGAAAATGATAGCCTCGAAATCAGTGATCCACAGCTAAAGGCAGCCTTACAAAGCTTAAGTGTTGGCCTGAGGCGCAAGGCTACGGATTAAATGAAAAAGTTCCAGATCTATGGTTTGGAAGTTTGAGTGGAACGCATGAATGAGATGGGCGCTTCTTCTTCTGCATCAAAAGTGACAATTTCCCATGCCGTTTTATCTGCCAACAAGGCGCGCAGCAGCTTGTTATTTAACCCATGGCCTGATTTATAGCCTGTGAATGCGCCAATCAAGCTATGCCCTAGCAAGTAAAGGTCGCCAATGGCATCTAGGATTTTATGCTTGACAAATTCATCGGCACAACGCAGTCCATCCTCGTTAAGAATTTTGTGATCATCGACAACAATCGCATTATCAAGACTCCCCCCTAAAGCTAAGTTATTCTTTCTTAACATATCGATGTCTTTCATGAAGCCGAAAGTCCTAGCCCTGCTGACCTCTTTTACGAATGTGGTCGAGGAAAAATCCATGGTGGCGGTTTTTACATGTTCGGCAAATGCAGGATGTTCAAAATCGATAGTAAAAGTCACTTTAAAACCATCGAATGGCTCAAAGGCGGCCCACTTGTCGCCTTCTTCAACGCGGACACGGTGTTTGATACGAATGTACCGCTTCGGGCGGTCTTGCTCTTCTACTCCGGCCGATTGCAATAGAAAGACGAAAGGTCCCGCGCTGCCGTCCATGATAGGCACTTCGGCGGCGCTGACATCGATGATTGCATTATCAATACCTAAGCCGGCAAAAGCGGATAACAAGTGTTCAACAGTGGAGATTTTGACGTCACCTGCGACTAACGTCGTTGAAAGCGTAGTTTCCCCGACATTGCCCGGGGTAGCCTTAATGGTGACAGGTTTGTTCAAGTCAATCCGGCGGAACCTTATGCCTGTGTCAGGGTCGGCGGGGCGCAAAGTCAAATAGACTTTTTTACCGGTGTGCAAACCTACGCCCGTGGCCCTGATGGTGTTTTTTAAGGTTCGTTGTTTAATCATAAATTTAACTCGTAATCGGGGCGGGAAAAGCGTCGAATGTTACCATAAACCATGCATTGAAATGTAAACTTGTAAGCTTGGCTGGGCGGGTATTTACCCTTTAAGGCATTGATTATTGAACTCGAATAAAAAAAACGACCATGAGACGGGCATGATGGATATTTCAAAAGAGAGTGGGTCGCTTGTCCCTGAAAGCGAGGCGCTTCATTCCAGCGGGGGGTTGCAGCGTTCTTACATGAAATTGGTCGAAACCCAAAAAATAGCGTTTGACCCGAGCCAATGGAAGGCCTTGCAACAGTTGCAGTTTTTATTGGATGAGCTGTGCAGGGTTAGGCCGCTAAGCAAACGATGGCCTTTTATTAAGCATTTCATAAGCTCTAGGAATTTAAGCCTATATATTTTTGGTGATGTGGGAAGAGGCAAGTCAATGCTGATGAATTTGTTTTATGAAGCGTGTCCCGTAGGGGTTAAACGAAGGGTGCACTTTGATGTGTTTATGATTGAGGTACATCAATACATCCACCATTTTCGTCATCAGGGGAACGGGGACGCGCTGTCAACGTTGGCGGAAAAAATTAAAATTTCTTATCGGATACTCTGCTTTGACGAGTTTCATGTCACCGATATTGCCGATGCCATGATATTGGGGCGTTTGTTTAGCAAGTTGTTTGAGTTAGGGGTAGTCCTCATCATCACTTCAAACCGCCATCCTAAGGACCTTTATCAAGGTGGCTTGCAAAAAGAGCAGCTTCAATTTTTCGAAAAACTGTTGTCTGACTACGCCAATATCATCGAATTGAACACCCAAATGGATTACCGGTCAGCGTTAAATCGACAGGTCGAAGTGTATTATTTTCCATTGGACAAACATGAGCCCGAATTTATTTTGAAAAAATACCGGCAACTTGCGGGTAATAGTGAACTAAAACCGCTTGTTTTAGATGTTTTTCAACACAAACTAACGCTTTCGGCAACTTATGGCGATGTGGTCGTGGTGCAATTTGCAGAATTATGCGCCAAGCCGTTGGGGGCCATCGATTATTTAGCTTTGGTAG
>DBNZ01000051.1:6805-9241 GCA_002299495.1 Methylococcaceae bacterium UBA659 | reverse complement strand
TCTGGGCCGTGTCGACGTGCAGACAGCAGCAAACCACCCTCGACTGATCGTTTCAACGATCAAGACAATGGCGATAATGAGAATAACAGCAAAAAAAATCGTAGCTGTCCTTTTTCAGCAGCGGCTTTGCCAAAGACGACTTCAGTACATGCCAGAATTCGCGTAGCTAAGGCTTATCCAGTCACGGAAAAATTGAAGGCCCGTAACAAGGCATAAAGTTCGGTTGGCCTGATTTGAGACGATTGGAAAAGCAGGTATAAGGGCTCCCTTTTCGTTATCCCGAATTTTTCCCAGAACACCGTTTTGCCGTGCTGGTGCATTAGCTTGGCCGCCAAGCGGTAAAGTGTACGAGACAAAAACTCAACGATGGCGCCGTAACCCTCAATTCGCCCCAACGCATCCAGCGGCCCAACTCCCAAGCAGACCAAATTGACACCTTCTTCCCGAACTGCCCGCAGGGCGGTAACCACCATAAGTTCGTTGGTGTGCAATGGGGCATTGGGGGCAGAAAACACGATGTTGATTAGGTACTGGCTCTCCAAGCCTCCTGTTCGTAGCATTGAGAGAAAGCCGACCACCTTACCCTCCTGTTCGCTAAGGAACCAGCGGCGGCCCACCTTATCATCAAAAAGCCTGGGGCGACCCAAATACATTTGTGGCCCATGCCGGTCATCCCGCCAGGCGTTGTACACTGCTTGTGTTTGGGCTTCCATCTGTGCGTCTGGCGCCCCCTGATACTCGCGTACCGTTACTCCCATCCTCCTCGTGCGATTGAGGTGCTGGCGCAGACGGCGGCCCTGCCGACCTGCTTCAGGATCGTTTTGCGGGTCGGTTATAAGCAGACTGGCAAATTCCATCGATGCATATCCTCGATCGCGGGCATAGACTTGTACATTGTCCGTTACTGCGACAAACAAAATGGAGCAGTTTTTGCCCGCGCAATAGCTGGCAAAGGCGTCGGTCAAGCGAGGTTTGTCTTCGGGTGCGCAGATGGGATCACCAAACACGATGGCACATCTGTGCACGATCAGAAAGCTGATCAGTCCGTCAATAGCGGGGGTACGGAAAGTGCTGTGCAAGGGATCTAGGGCGGCGTGCGACACCGGGCCGCCGTACTTCCGGACTAGGTCTACGGTGGTTAAAAGCGGCTTAGTCATAGGTTGAGATTAACTCTTGATGGCAATATGGAAGGAAATGGGGGTGGCGTAGAGGTTTGGATACTCAGTTCGTCAACGCAATTGCTGTTAGGGAAGTGATGATTAAGTCCCCTCTCCCCTAGGGAGAGGGTTAGGGGATAAATTATTGGTTTTAAAACCCTCACCCCAGCCCTCTCCCTGGGGGAGAGGGAGCTTTTTTGATTTAATCAGCAGTTCCTTAGCTAAGAACGTGTTTTAAACGTGTCACTAGCGGTTCGCGTGCAACGACTGCATGCCCTCTGGATGTTTAGTCCCACATTCAACTGGATTAAAACTTCCTGCAGTTAAGGAGCAAAAGCAATGGGACAAATACGACCGTTATGAAAAAAAGTCCATCAATCCACCGTCCACTCCACCAGCCCGCTATAAGCCGTGGCGATGACGACAAGCCCAAAAGCGATCCGATACCACGCGAACGGGATGAAGTCATATTTGGAAATGTAGCGTAGCAAACCCTTGACTGCGAACAATGCGCTGACAAACGAGGCCAGTAGGCCGACCGCGAACATCGGCCCGTCTCCTGCGAAATCCAGTAAATCGCGGTGTTTGTAAACGTCGTATAGGCTGGCGATGATTAGCGTGGGGATCGCTAGGAAAAACGAAAATTCCGTCGCCGCTTTGCGCGACAAGCCGATCAGCAAGCCGCCGATGATGGTCGAGCCGGAACGGGAAGCGCCGGGTATCAGCGCGAAGGCTTGAGCAATGCCTAGTTTTAACGCATCCAGCGGCGATAAGTCATCGACTTCATGGATGCGAACTTTATGTTCGCGTTTTTCCGCCCAGATAATCACGAACGCGCCGATGATGAACGCTAACGCCACCGGAATGGGCTTAAACAGCAAGGCCTTGATGTGTCCGCCGAACAACAGGCCAAGGCTGGCCAACGGGATAAACGCAATCACCAAATTCAAGGCAAACTTTTGCGCCGAACGCTCGCTAGGCAAGCCGACAATAACGGCGGCGATTTTTGCCCGGTACTCCCAGCACACCGCCAAAATGGCCCCGACTTGGATGACAATTTGAAACACCTTGCCCTTGTCATCGTTAAAATTCAACAAGTCGCCGACCAAAATCAAATGCCCGGTACTGGAAATCGGCAAAAATTCGGTCAACCCCTCGACGAGACCGAGGATGAGGGCTTTGAAAAGCAAAATGTAGTCCATGAGGGTAAGCCTTAGGCCGGGTAAAAATCGGAGTGATGGGTCAGGAGATTAGGACAGTTTAATGCACCGACCGCCGA
>DBNZ01000051.1:0-6462 GCA_002299495.1 Methylococcaceae bacterium UBA659 | reverse complement strand
CTAAACTGCCGACAGGAGCTATTGAACAGATTCTAAACGACCGCTTATTGTTCGGTATAAACCCCAAAATCCATCAAGCGCTGGTAACGGCTTTCCAGCATCCGTTCCACACTAAGCCTCTGAATTTCCTTCAAATGGCGCAATAAAACTTCCTTTAAATTCATGGCGGTGGTTTTGAAATCGCGGTGGCCGCCGCCTACGGGTTCCCTGACCACTTCGTCCAACAAACCTTGCTCCCGGATACGGTCTGAGGTGATGGCCATGGCCTCCGCCGCCAATTGCGCCTTGTCCGCGCTTTTCCACAGGATAGATGCACAACCTTCCGGCGAAATCACCGAATAAGTGCTGTATTCCATCATGATAAGCCGGTCGCCGACGCCGATAGCCAATGCCCCGCCGGAACCGCCTTCGCCGATGACGATGCAGATGATCGGCACTTTCAGCCTGGCCATCTCAAACAAATTACGGGCTATCGCCTCGCTTTGACCGCGTTCCTCGGCACCAATGCCGGGATAGGCGCCGGGGGTGTCGATCAAACACAAAACCGGCAGGTTAAAACGTTCAGCCAATTTCATTACCCGCAATGCCTTGCGATAACCTTCAGGCCTAGGCATGCCAAAATTACGGTAGATTTTTTCCCTGGTGTCGCGGCCTTTTTGATGGCCTATCACCATCACCGGTTCGCCTTCCAACCGCGCCAAGCCACAAACAATAGCCGGATCATCCGCATAGACCCGGTCACCATGCAATTCATGGAAGTCGGTGAACATATAGCCGATATAGTCCAGCGTATACGGTCTTCCAGGATGCCGTGACAATTGGGCGATTTGCCATTCGGAAAGCTCGGCAAAAATGCTCTCGGTCAGGGCTTGGCTTTTTTCCTCCAATTGCTTGATGGCATCGGAGATGTTGATATGGTTGTCGAACTCGACATTACGAAGTTCTTGTATTTTGGCTTCAAGTTCGGCGATAGGCTGTTCAAAATCGAGAAATTTTAAATCCATGGTCCCAGGTGGTCACTAGATGAAGGTAAGCGTAGGATTGTATAAAAAATCCCGAAATATTACTAATGGGATATCCCGTTTCTGCCAGCCGCCCACTGACGTAGCGCTAACGGGTGCGGGGAGCGGTGATTGGAAATGCACGCCCCCGCACCGCCTAAGTCGGCTAAAAACCAAGGTCATTTTCACCAAGCCTTGCCTGCGGGTGGACGGCTAAGGAATCGCTGAACAAGTTGATTCCGCTCATGGTTCAACAAGCTCACCACGAACGGCTTAACCTTGTATTGGGTTTGCCCGACCTTTAACAGCGACTGAGCACTAGCCAAGGCGGCGAGATTTACCCCAGACCAGGAACCCAAAGCCAAAGGCAAGGGGATAAATGACGGAGGGGGACGGGACGGTTCTGACATCCCATCCAATCACATCAAGCGCCAAAATATCCAGGCCGCTGACCGTACCCAGCTCCCCCGGCGCTAGGGTCGGATCCAGTAACCCCAAGCCCAAACCGTCTTTCCAATGACTGGCTTGTTGGCCATCACCAAAATTCCTCCCTTCGCCAAATTGCCCCATAAAGCTGGCGCAACGGTCTATCGAGAAAAATTTGTCCCGGCTATCCGCCGACCAGTCCGGGACCCCGCCATTAACGGCACAACTGTCATCCGAGTATCGGAACAGATCCAAAGTGGTCACTGCGCCAAAACCTGCATTGGCAAAGTCGTCTCCCGAAAAAGGCCCGTTGTGAGGAGGACTATTGCCGTCAAGGACATCCACACTGCTGATGAACCCAAGGGCATGGCCTATTTCATGGATAGCGACCGCCACAAAATCAAAAGCGCCTGAGACAATGCCATCGATGGTGCTGAAATCCCAAGAAAAGTTTGAGCTTAAGGTAATGGCGGCATCCCTTCCCGAATGATCGCCTGCCAGCAACCCTAATGCCTTAGCATTTGCCCTAGTCATCGACACCGTTGAATTGTTAGTGGAATCATTCTCATCGACATAAGGTGTCGCGCTGCCCGAACCGTTTGGGTTATCAGACGTCCTGTTCAGCATAAAATCGAAGTGGCCGCCCGCTTGCAGGCTAGCGACGGCGGCTGCGTCTGATGCGGAGCCGATATCGCCTGCCAAAGACTGGCGGGCATTAGCGTACGATACCCGCCCCATGCTTGAACTGGCCTGGCCTAGGATGCCAGCCTGCAAACTGGCAACCTGGATATCAATATTCACCACTACGTCATCCGTAAACTGCGAAACCCAAAAATCAGCAGCGGCATTAAACCCGGCCAAGTATTGACCTGTAACACTGCCATTGACATTGTTTAGATTAAATGACAGCGAGGCGTGTGCAGGCCCGATCGCATACAGCAATCCAACTAAAAAAATATAATTTTTATTTTTCATATGCTTAAGATCAGTTAATGGTTATTACTCAGGCGCCGAAAATCACCCTTCAACACCCGTACGATAAGGTCTGTGCGTTAAATCAGCAACCACAAGCATAGCAGACAAAAATATTCTTTTATGGCATAGTGCCCGATTTTTATCCAGCGAAGATATCCCTGGCACCAAATTTAAAGTTAAGGAGCATTCTGCATGGCAACATTAGTCGGCATCATTATGGGTTCCACATCGGATTGGGAAACCATGCAGTTTGCCGCCCAAACTTTGGAAAAACTCGGTATCCCCTATGAGATGGAAGTCATATCGGCTCACCGAACACCGGACAAATTGTTCCATTATGCAGAAAGCGCGGAAGATAAAGGCCTAGAAGTCATCATCGCCGGCGCCGGCGGCGCGGCGCATTTGCCCGGCATGACCGCCGCTAAAACCACATTGCCTGTACTGGGCGTACCTGTACAATCGCAAGCCTTAAACGGCATGGACTCCCTGCTGTCCATCGTGCAAATGCCCGCCGGCGTCCCGGTGGGCACCTTGGCCATTGGCAAAGCGGGGGCCATCAATGCCGCGTTATTAGCGGCCGCCATCGTCAGCAATCGACATGTGCAATACAAATCGGCCTTGCGGCAATACCGGCAGGCCCAAACCGCGCAAGTGCTATCCCAACCCGACCCCCGCGAGGAAAATCCATGAAAATTGGCATCCTTGGCGCCGGGCAACTGGCCAGGATGATCGCCCTATCCGGTTATCCATTGGGCTTGGAATTCATTTTCTTGGACCCAGCCGCCGATGCCTGCGCCAACCCGCTAGGCCAGCATTTGCAGGGCGATTACGATGATCCCCGTCTGCTAGCGGAATTGGCCAAGCGCGCCGATGTGGTGACCTATGAATTTGAAAACGTACCCGCCGATGTCGCCGAATTTTTAAGCGCGCATACTCAAGTCTATCCTCCTGCCAGAGCCTTGGCCGTTGCCCAAGACCGGCTACTGGAAAAGCATTTTTTCCAGCAACTGGGCGTCCCGACCCCCGCTTTTGCCCCGGTCGAAAGCTGGTCAGAGCTGTTGCAAGCAATGGACACCATTGGCTATCCAGCCATCCTTAAAAGCCGCACCCAAGGTTATGACGGCAAAGGCCAGTCGGTGTTGAAATCCGCTGACGACTTGGTCTGCGCCTGGCAAAAATCAGATGGCGTCTCCGCCATCGTCGAAGCTTTTGTCCCTTTTGACCGGGAAGTATCCATCATTGCGGCGCGGAACCCGGACGGGTGCCAGGTATTTTATCCTTTGTCTGAAAACCATCACCGTGGCGGCATTCTCCGTGTCGCTGAATGCAAAGCCAATGACCCCTTACAAGGACAAGCCGAAAGCTACGCAGGCAGATTACTCACCAAGCTGAATTACGTCGGCGTGTTAGCGCTGGAATTATTTGACATCGGCGGCACATTGATGGCCAATGAATTCGCCCCTAGAGTCCACAATTCTGGCCATTGGACCATTGAAGGGACGCAAACCAGCCAATTTGAAAACCACCTGCGCGCCATACTCAACCTACCGCTAGGCGATGTCACACCCATCGCCCATGCCGCTATGGTCAACTTTATCGGCGGACTACCCACTCGTGATGAAGTCTTGACTATCGCCCACGCACATTTACATTTATACGCCAAAGAACCACGAAAAGGCCGCAAAGTGGCTCATGCCACCGCTATGGCAAAAGACTTAGACCTGTTTTCGGACTGTCTTGAACAGCTTGTCAAATTGGCCAATAAAACCGACTGTAGCTAGTGGTTTTACATTTTTACAGCAACTTTTTCTTATGCTATGCTAGCGCACATTTTACTAGCAGGGCGGGCTAAGGCGACTGCAAACAGGAAACATCACCGAGAGAAACATGACAGCAGCAAGTGACCACCAAACCGTTGTGCAAGATATTATCGCCACCCTTAAGGACAAACCTGGCGCACTTTTGCCCATATTACACGGCATCCAAGACGCATTCGGCTATATCCCGCCCGAGGCCGTGCCTGTCATTGCCAAAGCCTTAAATTTGTCCCGTGCGGAAGTTCACGGCGTGATCAGTTTCTACCATTATTTCCGCGACACCCCGCCAGGTAAACACACCATCCATTTATGCCGGGCCGAATCGTGCCAGTCTATGGGCGCACATACGCTTGAAGCGCATGTCAAAGCCAAGCTGAGCGTTGGTTTCCATGAAACCACCGCAGACGGTAGGTTTTCATTGGAACCCGTTTACTGCCTAGGCAACTGCGCTTGTTCACCGGCCATGCAAATCGGCCACGACATTTATGGCCGCGTTTCCCCTGACGCCTTTGATGCCATCATCCACAAAATGGAGCTATCAGCATGAGCATCACCGTTTATGTCCCCTGCGATTCCGGCGCGGTTTCATTAGGCGCTGACCAAGTAGCCGCCGCTATGGCCCAACAAGCCCTAGCACGCGGCTTGGACATTAAACTAATCCGCAATGGCTCACGCGGCATGTATTGGCTAGAACCGCTAGTAGATGTTTCTACGCCTCAAGGCCGTATCGCTTACGGGCCGGTGCAAGCTGGCGATGTCGCAAGCTTATTCGATGCCGATTTTCTAAACGGCGGCAATCATCCATTGCATTTGGGTCTAACCGAAAACATCGACTATTTCAAACGCCAACAACGCCTGACCTTTGCCCGCGTCGGCATCACTAACCCCATCAGCCTAGACGACTACCTCGCCTACGATGGCTATAAAGGCTTAAACAACGCCTTAGCCTTATCCCCCGCCGACATCGTCAAAGCCGTCACCGATTCCGGCCTGCGCGGACGCGGCGGCGCGGCGTTCCCCACCGGCATCAAATGGAACACGGTGCTGAACACGCCATCCGCAACCAAATACATCGTCTGCAACGCCGACGAAGGCGATTCCGGCACCTTCTCCGACCGCATGGTCATGGAAGGCGACCCGTTCGTCTTGATCGAAGGCATGACCATCGCAGGTATAGCCGTCGGCGCGACCCAAGGCTATATCTACCTGCGCGTCGAATATCCCCATGCCCATAAAGCCCTCAATTCAGCCATAAAAAAAGCCTATGAAGCAGGCTACTTAGGCGAGGATATCCTAGGCAGCGGCAAGACCTTCCACTTGGAAGTGCGCTTAGGTGCGGGAGCTTATGTTTGCGGCGAAGAAACCTCGCTGATGGAAAGCCTGGAAGGCAAGCGTGGCTTAGTCCGGTTTAAACCGCCCTTGCCCGCCATCAAAGGATTGTTTGAACAGCCGACGGTCGTTAACAACGTGATTTCGTTAGCCTCCGTGCCTATCATTTTGACCAAAGGCGGCGACTATTACCGCGATTTCGGCATGGGCCGCTCGCGTGGCACCTTGCCCTTGCAATTAGCCGGCAACCTGAAACACACCGGCCTGGTCGAAGTCGCTTTCGGTTTGACCTTACGCGAACTGCTGTACGATTTCGGCGGTGGCTCCGCGACTGGCAAGCCCATTAAAGCCGTGCAAGTCGGCGGCCCTTTAGGCGCGTTTTTACCCGCATCACAATTCGACACCCCGTTGGACTACGAAGCCTTCGCCGCGATTTGGGCAGTGCTGGGCCACGGCGGCGTAGTCGCCTTCGACGATAGCGTCGATATGGCGGCGATGGCCAGATACAGCATGGAATTTTGTGCGCTTGAATCCTGCGGCAAATGTACGCCTTGTCGTATCGGCTCGACCCGTGGCTATGAAGTGATTGACGAAATCATGCAAGGGCAGGCGCTGGACAAAAACATCCCGCTGCTGCGCTCGTTGTGCGACACCTTATTAAATGGCTCTCTGTGTGCATTAGGCGGTATGACGCCGTATCCGGTGTTAAGTGCGTTGAACCATTTCCCAGAGGATTTTGGTTTGGAAACAGCAAACGCGAATTGAGAACAGCATAAAGACAACCTTAAACTTTCCCGACGAACTCCTGGCTGAAGCCAGGAAACTGACAGTGCTAAAACGCAACGCCTAGATCGTTATACTGGCGCTGCAAGAGTTCGTTAAAAGGATAAAGTCGCAGGCGTAAAAGCCTAATA
>DBNZ01000237.1:2551-10566 GCA_002299495.1 Methylococcaceae bacterium UBA659 | reverse complement strand
CCATGCCCCATTCCACTTTATTTCGCCGCCTAATCCTGGCCTTACAATCAGCCCGTAACGAAAATCTGAAAGCACAGGGCCTGCCTGAAGCCATACCCTATCAGGCCGGAAATTGGTCACGTCGGCGATTTTTGCAGTCCGGTGCAATCGTCGGCTTAGGTGGCGCGGTGGCAGGGGTTGTGCCCGAACCCGTAAGGGCCTGGGCCGCAAACAGTTTGTCGGCGGCGCCGAAAATCGCCGTGATCGGCGCGGGCATAGCCGGTTTGAACGCGGCTTACCAACTAAAAAAAGCGGGGCTTATAGCGACCGTCTATGAGGCCTCCGGACGGGTCGGCGGGCGCATGAGGTCGGTGAAAAATGCGTTTGGGGACGGTTTGACGGTAGATATAGGCGCCGAATTGATCAATACCGACCACGCAGACATGTTGGCGCTGGCGCAGGAATTTGGCATCAAACTCTATAATCGCATTGAGGATGCGGAGCGGCTCGACATCCCCAAAGAAGCGTTTTGGTTTGACGGAGTTGCCTACGGCGAAGCGCAAGTCATTAAAGACCTGCGTCCGTTGGCAGCGCAAATCGCCGCCGATTCGGCTCTGCTGGATTCGGATTACGATACCCATGCGCCAGTATTTGACAAATGGTCGGTACAAGACTACCTAGACCACCATGCCGACAAAATCAGGGCACCGTATGTCCGTTCGTTGCTTGAAAACACCATCCGCAGCGAATACGGCGTAGAATCTGGGAACTCATCGGCCTTGCAGTTACTGTTCAATTTGCCCACGGTCAAAGGTCAAGCCGTAAACCTACTCAGCAATAGCGATGAAGTGTATGCGGTGGTGGGTGGCAGCGCCGAAATCACGGACGCCTTAGCTAAGGCCATGCCAGGCCAAATCAAAACCAATAAATACCTACACGGCATACGGAAAAAACCATCAGGCTTTAGGCTCAGTTTTGCCGACAATTCAGAGGTGGACGCCGATATGGTCATCATAGCCATTCCGTTTACCGTGCTTAGGACTATTTTTATCGACGCCCCCATGCCCATGCGATTGCGGCGGTTCATTGCAGAAGCCATGCTGGGCGCCAATGAAAAACTGATGGCCGGTTTTAGCCGCCGCTTTTGGCGGACTGAAAAGGGCTTTTCCCTCGCCGCCTGGTCGGATTTTGGTTTTTCGCAAGTGTGGGACGCAAGCCAACGGCAACCGGGACAGAGAGCGGGCGTCTTGAACTTCTTTTTGGGCGGGCGGGAGGTCATCGACTCGCAGAGAGTGATGCCGAGTGCATTAATCAACCGCTTCGTCGACCTAATGGAGAAGCATCTGCCCGGGGCCATCGCGGCAAAAACAGGTCAGTTTGTTAGGAGCCGTTGGTTGCAAAATTATCTCAGTTTCGGGGCTTACAGCAGTTTCAAGCCGGGGCAGCTAACCCGGTTTTCGGATTATTTTTGGATAGAATCCGATGACCCGTCTGAGCGCCAAACCGTCACTGCGGGCAATTTGATTTTCGCCGGCGAGCACCTGAGTGATGAATTTTTTGGTTTTATGAACGGCGCCGCCCAAACCGGGCGGCTTGCCGCGAAGTCAGTGATGGCCAGGTGGTCATAAAATGCGCCCTCATGGCCAGGCCAATATCGGTAGGCGAACTCACCACCTCAATCCCGGCCGCTTGCATTGACGTGGCTGCCTACCTCAAGGTCGGCAAGCGCACGGTCTATCGCTTGGCGGCCGCCAAGCAGATCCCTGTCTTCAAAATGGCTAGGAGCTGGCGGTTTTCGCGCACCGACAAGCTCGACGCCACGCTGGGCCGCTGGATCAAAGACCCGTTGCAGAAGCACCGCAACACCGTGCGCTTCCTGCTGCCGCGTGCGGGCAGCACCAACTCGTTCATGGATCACGACCTGCTCATCCTCGCCCGCGCCGAGATGAAGGCGCAGGAATGGAGCGGCCAGAACCCCGAATACAAGAAGCTGCACAAGGAATTCGAGAACACGCTGCGCGACAACCTGAAGAAGCGCTTCGACCGCTTCGCCGTACTGCAACGCTGGAATTTCGCCGACCCCGCGCAGTGCAAGTTCAGCATCGAATGTCTTGCCACCGGGCGGCGCTTAGTTCTAACCTCCGACCACGGCTACGCCGCCACGGGTTACTTCCCCGATGCCGATGGTGAGGTTGCCGCCCACCTCAAGCAGACCTTTTTCAGCGGGCGCAGCAAGCCGGGCGTAGGCTTGACACAAAGCGACTGCGGCCCCTTCGTGCCGCCCGTCGCCTTGCAGATCACCAGCCCGCACGGCGCACACCTGTTGGCGCTGGGCCGCAGAAAGTGGCGCAGCCAGGGCGGTTACCCGACGCTGACAGATGGCGGCCTCTCGCTGCTGGAGGTGCTGTCGCCGTTTGTTGAAATAAGCAAATGAATGGCTGCTTACATACTTTTTGGAGCAATAGCTAATGGCACAAGCTGATTTATTGGTTGACCTGCTTAAAACCGCGACCAGCGGAGATAAGCTTGCGTTCCGGAAAGCGGCTGAATGCCTGATTCAGGAAGAAAAACAAAAAGGGCACCGATTGCTGGCGGAACGGCTGACAAAAGCTTTGCAAGCTAGCGCAGTTCAACCTATGCGACCTCCTGCCGCAAGAACAAACGGTAGCAGTGCAGGTAAAGATTTGTTCTACGAAATTACGCCAGAGCGCAATCTGAGCAGCCTGGTGCTGCCCGAGAAAATCAGGAATCAGGTACAAGAACTTGTCGAAGAGCAGCATCGTGCAGAGTTGCTGCATGCCCACAATTTGCGGGCAAGAAACCGGATTCTGCTCGCTGGCCCGCCGGGAAATGGCAAAACAACCTTGGCTGAGGCGCTGGCGTTTGAATTGATGTACCCACTCATCGTCATTCGGTATGAAACCTTGGTGGGAAGTTATCTTGGCGAAACATCCAGCCGCCTGAAGAGTGTGCTGGATTATGCGAGGACACAGCGTTGCGTTTTGTTCTTTGATGAGTTTGAGACGCTAGGAAAAGAGCGCGGCGATACTCATGAAACCGGGGAGATAAAACGCGTCGTCAGTACATTACTGTTGCAGCTGGACGAAATGCCAGATTATGTGGTTGTGGTCGCTGCCAGTAATCATCCTGAGCTTCTGGATAGAGCCGTCTGGCGACGCTTCCAATTGCGCATTGAGTTGCCAACCCCGACCCGCGAGCAACTGACGCATTACATCACTTCGATTGGTCAGCGATGCAGCGTGAATTTTGGGTATGAGCCAGCAACCCTAGCGAAACATCTGCTTGGATTGAACTTCGCGGAGACCGAGGAGTTCTGCCTTGGTGTGGTTCGCCGCGCTGTGCTCGACATGAAAACGGAAAACGCTCAGCAAGTGACCAAACTCAAGCTGGAGCAATGGAAAGGCCGTTTGAAGCCGATTACAGATGAGAGCGCGGCAGCGGCCAACGAAGAGGCGGATCGCTGATGGCAACGTCTCTTCCCCTTCTGATATTCCCGCAGGCAAAAACCATCGCGCCACCCAAAGGCAATGGCTTTCCATCAAGCCAACCCCATGTTCCCGGCCACGGAAAGCAAGTCGTTCGGTTGGACGCGCAACTAACTGCCCTACAGCAGGAGTTTGATCGCTACAAAGCCAGTGTCAGCGGTTCTGTGACTGGATTCGAGCCAGAAACCGTTCTGGTAATTGAAATAGCAGGCACCGTTAACGAATTCCGGCAGGCCATCGAAGCCATCGGCCTGGAATGGCTGGGTGAATGGGATATTGACGATATTCCTCCCGATGAAGATTTCTTCGAGAGCAATTCCAAAGGGAAGCGCACCAGCAAAGCGGTAAAGGGACGGATATTCCTGTCGCTTGGCAATGAAGCCGGGATGCGGGAACTTCTGTCGCTATGGAAGCAATGGAAGAACAACCAGACACTGCCGACAGGAAAAACCAAGTGGCGCGATGTGTTCAACCAGATGGTAGAGATCCGTCGTTGGGGCATCAAAGAAACACTGCACGATACGGGCATGTTAGATCGCTGGCGGGATTTGCTTAACCCCATCAATCCGGGGCAGCAAATTCATTGCCAGATCGAGCTGTTTTATCGCAAATCCGAACAACGGCGCGTGCAAGCAGAGCGCAATGTAGCCTCATTGTTGGAAGCTGCCGGTGGCCGGACGCTGAGTGACTTTATTGATATGCCAGAGATCGCATTTCATGCCGTAAAGGCTGAATTGCCGGCACAGCGTATCCAGCAACTGTTGAGCGATCTTGATTCCGACACCCACGACACGGCCATCCATATCTTCAAATTTCACGGCGTTATGTACTTTCGTCCTACTGGGCAAAGTCTTGCTGCTACGGAAGCTGGCGACGGCGTTGAAACCGAAATTTCCGAGGGGTTGGTTGAACTTCCGCCGGTTGCGGCCATTCTCGATGGTGTTCCCAATGTGCAGCATCAGGCACTGAAGGGGCGCTTGTTGTTTGACGACCCGGACAATCTTTCCGCGCAGTATCAGCCAGGCGAGAGGAAGCACGGTACGGCCATGGCGTCTTTGGTCGTACACGGAGAGATGGTGGACGGCCAGTCCGATCCACTGTCGCGCCTGGTTTATGCGCTGCCCGTCATGCAGCCTGACCCCCAATCTGATCCAAGAAATCGGAGCGAGCACGTTCCCGATGAGATTTTCTTTGAGGATCGCATCGCATGTGCGGTCAGGCGGATGTTTGAGGGTGAAGGTGGAGTACCCGCACAAGCGCCTGATGTGTGCGTCATCAACTTGTCCATTGGCGATCCGGCACGTCCTTTTATTCACACGCCAAGTCCTTGGGCGAGGCTACTTGACTGGCTGTCGTGGAAATATCGTGTGCTTTTCTGTGTAAGCACCGGAAACTGTCCAGAAAGTATTGATATCGGCTTGCCAGTACCTGAATTTCAGGGTTTGACCGAAGAGCAGCAAGTCGAACATATTTTGAAGTGCATACAGGCTCAGTTGTCTGGGCGACGCATCCTGTCTCCTGCAGAGTCCATAAATGCCATCTCGGTGGGCGCAACGCACTCTGATAGCAGCGGAAACTATCCCTTAGGACAGCGAACAGACTTGTTGCCTGGTGCATCTCTATTCAGCCCTGTTGCACGGCTTGGTCATGGATTTCGTCGCTCTATCAAGCCGGAGATTCTTTTCCCTGGCGGCCGACAACTGTATCGAACGCCCGTATTGGGTAGCCAAACCTTGTATCACCTAGATGGCTCGCTCGGTGCACCAGGGCAGAAAGTCGCTTGGGATAGCAATCAGGCAGGCGATTTGTCGCAAACCGTTCATACGCGAGGCACCAGCAACGCTACAGCCCTGGCCACTCGCAGTGCGGCGCGCATCTACGAAGTGCTTGATGCGCTGCGCACGGAGCATGGAGAGGATATTCCGCAAGGGTTGGTTTCCGTACTCATTAAGGCGCTGTTGGTGCATGGTGCGAAGCAGGACGATGACGCTTGCAAAGCAATTACTGCCGCGCTGAAAACGCCCGAAAACTCACGCCAATTCAAAGAGGTGATGGCTCGCTACCTCGGATATGGCTCGGTTGAAATTGAGCGGGTGTTGGCATGCACCGAACAGCGCGGCACGGTGCTGGGGTGCGGCGAAATTCGTGAGAATGAAATTCACGAGTATCGGCTTCCACTTCCTCCCGGCCTTTCCAGCAGTCAGGTGTGGCGTCGAATGGTGGTGACATTGGCATGGTTCAGCCCTGTCAATCCAGATCACCGGAATTTCCGCGAAGCAAAACTGGAGCTTTCCCCGGTCGGTGGCTGGAGTAATTTGCCCCTCAAACTTGCTCGCCAAGACGCAGACCACAATCAAGTATTGCGCGGGACCGTGCAGCATGAGGTGGTTGAAGGCTCGAAACAAATCGCGGCATATCAGGATGGCGACAGCATTTTGCTGCACGTTGCCTGCAAAAAAGATGCGACGGCAAGCCTTGACGACGCCATTCCTTACGGCCTTGCAGTCACCCTAGAGGTAGCTGAAGGCATCCAGATTCCAATTTACGAACAACTTCGCACCAGACTCCGGCCGCAAGTGGCGGTCGGTACACCTTAATGGCCACCAAAAAACAACTACTCGCACAAGAAGTCGCCAAGGCCGTCGGCGCAGGCAAGGCGGTCTGTGTGGACAACAATGGCCGACAGGTAGGTTAGGCTTTGTCATTTTTGTTTTTTAGAACCCACCAAATTGACCGCACGTTGGATTTTGGTTCGGGCAACAACTGCGTCAAGGCAACCTCCTCCGCCGCGGCCAACAGGCAAACGACCGCGGCCAGCCGAAACGGCCAGATAAAATCGGCCAGTAACAAAAGGTATAAAGTAATCCCCGTCACCGCCACCGCAAACTTGACCGCCCAGGTATGGTAGCTGGTGAAGCTGCCGAATTTCCAAAACCCGGCGATGGCCGGCACCAGGCAACTGGCCACCACCATCAACACATAAGGCCATTCCGTGGCGACTATTTCCGGCCATAGCCACCAACAACAGACGCCGATGGTCAGGTACATGATCACATCCGCCCAACTGTCCAGCTTAGCGCCAAATTCTGATTCTTGTCCGGTCAACCGGGCCGCCAAACCATCCAGCAAATCCGACAAGAAACAGACCGCCAGCAACAACAAGAAAGCGGTGCGGTAGCCCTGCCAGGCTTGCCAGAGCAAGACCGGCGCGGCCACCAGGCGGAAACTGGTGAGCAGGTTGGGCAGGGTCAGCAAGGTTGCAGGTTTTTGTCCTTTCATAAGCCAAACTCCGCGGTTAAAGGGGCGTGGTCGGACAGCTGATGCCACGGCGCATGGCTTAGCCGTGCACAGGCCACCGGCCTTAAACCACGGTAATAAATCCGGTCCATTTGCATGAACGGCAACCAGGAAGGGTAAGTGCGGGCATAGCGGCCGTGGGTGGTAAGGAAAATTTCTTTTAACTCCAAATGGTCATACAGCAAATGGTCGGCCCGGCCCAACCAGTCGTTAAAATCCCCGGCCACGATCAAGGGCGCGCCATGGGGGACATGGCTATCGATGCGGTCGCATAATTTTTTTATTTGTAGGCGTCTTTCCCCACCCAGCAAGCCAAAATGGATGCAGACGATATGCACCTCGGGCATAGCAGGCGCAATCTTGATGGCGGCATGCAATAAGCTACGGCTGGCCCAGGGGAGCGGCGAGACATTGATGTTTTCCCAGCTTAGGAATTCATGCTTGCTGAGGATGGCGTTGCCGTGATGGCCGGCATCGTAAATGGCATTTTTGCCATAGGCGTAAAAGGGCCACGTTGCCTCGGCAATAAATTCAAATTGGTTTTTTTCTGGCCAGTCGCTGATTTTCCTTTCCTTGTAGGTGTGCTCACCTTGCATCTCCTGCAAAAACAACAAATCGGCATCGGTGATCCGCAAGGCCTCGCGGATTTGGTGCAAGACAAATTTCCGGTTACCGATGTTGAAGCCTTTGTGGATGTTGTAGGTCAAGACTTTAAGTACGTTTTCAGCCATGGCTATTTCTTAAAAAGGCCGTCGGCGGATATGCCAACGGTACAAGAGCGGGGACAAAAATTCTTCCAACAGAAAAAAGATAAAAGAGACCAAAGCGACGTCAAGCAGGGTTAAGCCCAATGCCTCTTGCAATAACATCAAGGGCAGTAAAGATTCCGGGATGGTATCTAATCCTGGGGCGTAGCTGCTTTCGGGATAGGCTAAGCGGCGCTTGCAAAAACTTGCGGCGAGGTCGCCTAACAGGGTCAAAACGGCAAAGCCCGCGCCCAACCCGGCCGGAAAATCCAAAAAAATGGCCATCAAGGTCGTCATAAAAACCGCCGCCAGTATGCCACGCCAGGTTTTGCTGCGGCCAAACCACCTCCGGCCATCCATAAAATGCCCGCCACCATCGACCGGATAAGCGAGTCTGCCGCGCATAAGCTTGCGGGCGACTATCGGCGCCCCATTCGCCGCTAACAATAACAACAGGCTTTGGCTGATGGCGATCAAACTCATCATG
>DBNZ01000237.1:0-2184 GCA_002299495.1 Methylococcaceae bacterium UBA659 | reverse complement strand
CAAACCTGGTCCAAAAACGCGGCCTTAGGGCTGCAACCGTCCCCAGCATAGCCATCAGCAGCCGGATTTGAAGCCTTGATGGTCAGCCGCCCTTCTGCATTCAAGCTTATCCATTCGTTGTCAAAGCTGCGGCCTTTGATCCGGGTCGGCCGGGTCACATCATCATGGATGACATAAAGCCAAAAATAATCGTTGTCCCGTTTCATCGCGCACCTCGCCAGTATCGCCCCAAAACGGGGTTCTGATTTTAATCCTTACCCGCCAAGATAGCCAATGCCACCGCTTCGGCCACTTTAATGCCGTCTACAGCGGCCGACAGGATGCCGCCGGCATATCCCGCCCCTTCCCCCGCCGGATACAGGCCACGGGTGTTGATGCTTTGGTAGCTGGCATCACGTTCGATACGGATAGGCGACGAGGTGCGGGTTTCGACCCCGGTCAACACCGCATCCGGCATGGCGAAGCAGGGTATTTTTTGGGCAAAAACGGGTACGGCCTCGCGGATAGCGGTTATGGCGTACTCCGGCAAGGCGGTGCCGAGGTCACACAGATGCACGCCGGGCGTGTAGGAAGGCAACACGCTACCAAAGGCGGAGGAAGGCCGCCCAGCCAAAAAATCGCCGACCAATTGCCCGGGCGCGGAATAATCGCCGCCGCCCAGTTCAAAGGCATGGCGTTCTAAGCGCCGTTGCAAATCAATGCCGGCCAGCGGATGCCCTGGATAATCCTTAGGGGTGACGCCCACGACAATACCGCTATTGGCGTTGCGTTCGTTGCGGGAATACTGGCTCATGCCGTTGGTGACCACATGCCCGGACTCTGAGGTGGCCGCCACCACGGTGCCGCCCGGACACATGCAGAAACTGTAAACCGACCGGCCATTGCGGCAATGATGCGCCAGCTTATAATCGGCCGCGCCCAGTTTCGGGTGGCCGGCGAAGTCGCCAAACAGGCATTGGTCGATCAGGCCTTGCGGATGTTCGATGCGGAATCCGATGGAAAACGGCTTGGCTTCGATAGGGACGCCGCGCCGGTGCAGCATTTGGAAGGTATCGCGGGCGCTATGGCCGACCGCCAAGACTAAATGCCGACACGGGATGATGCCGCCGTCGGCCAGTTGCACGGCGCTGACTTGCCCGTTTTCTATCAATACATCATCGACGCGGCTTTGGAAGCGGATCTCCCCGCCTAGGCTTGCTATAGTCGCCCGCATTTGTTCCATCATCGACACCAACCGGAAGGTGCCGATATGCGGCTTGCTAAGGTACAAGATTTCTGGCGGCGCACCGGCTTTGACAAATTCGGTCAACACCTTGCGGCCATAATGCTTGGGGTCTTTGATGCGGGTGTAAAGTTTGCCGTCAGAAAACGTCCCGGCACCGCCCTCGCCAAATTGTACGTTGGATTCTGGGTTGAGCTGCGATTTGCGCCATAACGCAAAGGTGTCTTTGGTGCGTTCCCGCACCGCCTTGCCGCGCTCCAGCACAATCGGCTTAAAACCCATTTGCGCCAAAATGAGCGCGGCAAACAAACCGCAAGGGCCAAAACCGATGATGACGGGCCGCTCTTTTACTTCATGGGTGGCTTGGGCGGCGTAGCGGTACTGGCTGTCGGGCGTGGCCGAAAGCTTGGCGGCAGCACCCGCTTCGGCTAACAGGCCGGACTCATCGGCCAATTCCACGTCCAGGGTGTACACCCTCTGGATCTGGCGTTTGTTGCGGGCGTCATGACCTTGCCGAAAGACATGGCAGGCCAGCAATTGTCCGGCAGGGATGGCTAGATAGTCGATGACGGCCTGCCGTAGTTGCTCCTCGGTATGGTCTAGCGGCAATTTGAGTTCGGTGATTCTTAACATTAGCGACATGCACGGCCTATGCCGCGCCCTAGTGGAAAAAGGCTGAGTTGATGGTTTTGTACATACTGGCAAGGCGGAAATGGTCACGGCTCGAAAACAGGGAAATTGGTTTGCATGGTGGTTCCTGATTAGCAATATGCTGCAGCCAACGCTAAAAAGTTCGTCATTCCGGCATCCACTGCTGCCCTTTTCAGGGTACTGCTGCCCTTTTCAGGGTACTGCTGCCCTTTTCAGGGCAGGCGGCCACCAACCACCCTCTATGTTGTCATGCTGGCACAGGGAAGCCAAGCCAGCACCGCACAACGTACAGGGCCACCTCATTAAAAATA
>DBNZ01000236.1:4811-11484 GCA_002299495.1 Methylococcaceae bacterium UBA659 | reverse complement strand
CTGCACGGCGCCCTCTCCATCCCCATCGCCTACGTCACCCACTCCGCCGATGAAGTCGCCCGCCTAGCCGACCAGTTAGTGGTGATGGACCGCGGCAAAGCCGTCGCCTCAGGGAGCTTGCAGGAAACTTTGGCGCGCTTGGATTTGCCGGTGCGGGTCAGCCAGGAGACGGGCGTGGTGTTGGCAGCCAAAGTAACGCAGAAAGACCGGCAATGGCAACTCGCACACGCCGAATTTCCCGGCGGTTGCCTGTGGATACGCGACCGGGATTTCCGCGTTGGCCAAGCTATCCGCCTGCAAGTCCTGGCCCAAGACATCAGCTTAGCCTTAACCCATCGGCAAGACAGCAGCATCTTAAATAGCCTACCCTGTACCATAGAAGACTTCGCCGACGGCGAACATCCGGCCATCAAATTGGCGCGGGTGGCCGTGGGTGAATCCCGCCTGATCTGCCAGTTAACCCACCGTTCCGTCCAGCAATTGGGGCTAGTCGCAGGCAAACAGGTTTGGGCGCACATCAAATCCGCCACACCGGTTGAGTAAAAGTTGTCTTTTTCCCAGCAGGGAAACCCACTGGCTTTGTCCAAACCAAACCAAACCTTTTCATCCCCACCCGACTCAATTAAACTTAACGGGAAGTTGCCATTGTTGGGCAACAAAATGGAATACGGCTCAATTTTTAATGGTAAACATACTTTTCTCGGTGATTAGGGTAGTCCATGCCTTTTGACCCGGCTTTTTCTACGTCTAATTTGGTGGCTTTTTTGATGGGTCTGGTCAGTAGCCTGCATTGCATCGGCATGTGCGGCTCCATCATCGGGACTCTAACGCTAAGCCTAAGCCCTGAAATCCGCAAGAGCAAATCCATGATGCTGCCCTTTGTGTTCAATTACAACCTAGGGCGCATCATCAGCTACACCATCGCAGGCGCCTTAGCCGGCCTTGCCCAAACCCTCGCCATTACCTACTTAAGCGAAATCCACGGCCACCGTATTTTACAAATCCTGTCCGCGATGATTATGGCCAGCGCCGGTTTGTATATCGCAGGCTGGTTCCCGCGCTTTGCTTACATCGAAAAAATCGGCTTACATTTTTGGCGCAAAATTGAACCCTTCGGACGCAAACTCATCCCGGTAAAAAACCGTTTCCAGGCTCTGCTGTTCGGAATGGTCTGGGGCTGGTTACCTTGCGGCTTGGTTTATGCCGCGTTGGCGCTGGCCGCTACCGCCGGGGATGCCGGTAAAAGCGCATTAACGATGTTATTTTTTGGCCTTGGAACTTTGCCAGCGGTGATGGGCGTGGGTATAATGACCGACTTACTGGCGCGGCTTTCTAGGCTGCACGGCTTCAGAAAAGCCATTGGCTTGTTCATGATCGCCCTGGCCTTGTTAGCCGCGTTGCCTTGGCTCAACCCAATGGCCTTCACCTCAATACATATAACAACACATTGACGAGGTAACTATGGATCACTTTAGCCCGATTATTGGCCAGTCCCCCGCCTTAGATGCGCTCATCCGTAGCGCAAAAATCGCAGCGGCGGCCGATGTGACCATTCTCATCAAAGGTGAAACCGGTACCGGAAAAGAAATATTGGCGAACGCCATCCAAAAATCCAGTAACCGGGCCGATAAAAAACTTATCACCTTAAACTGCGCCGCCTTACCCGAAGGATTGATCGAATCAGAACTGTTTGGTCATAAAAAAGGCTCTTTTACCGGTGCCAGCAGCAATAGCCAGGGGATTTTACAAGCGGCGAATGGCGGCACCTTGTTTTTGGACGAAATCAATTCCTTGCCGCTGGTCATCCAAGGCAAGCTGTTGCGTTTTCTGGACTCTGGCGAATGCCTGTCCGTCGGCGACACCGCGACTTATAAAGTCGACGTCCGCATCATTGCCGCCACCAATACCGACCTTAACCAACAAATCCAGGCAGGCGAGTTCCGCCGTGACTTATATTTCCGGCTCAATGTCGTCCCCTTAGAACTGCCCCCACTCACCCATCGCACCGATGACATTGAACATCTGATCCGACATTTTCTGGGCCTGTTTTCTAAATCCTACGGCGTTTCAGCACCCAAATTCAGCAGAGCCTCCATCAAATTATTAAAATCTTACCCTTGGCCTGGGAACATCCGGGAACTACGCAACCTTTGTGAGCGGCTGAGTATCTTGCTGGCGGGCAAAATCATAGAACCCGAGAACTTGCCTTCTGAATTTAGAACCAAACAAAACCTTAACATCACCAACGCTTCCGGCTTTATCCTGCCAGAATCCGGTTTGCAATTGGACCATTTAGAAGCGGACTTAATTAGCCAAGCGCTACAAAGAACCAAGGGAAACCGCAGTCAATCCGCCCGTTTGTTAGGCCTTACCCGCGACACCTTTTTGTACCGCATGCAAAAATATGGTTTTACCAGCCATTGATGGTTTTTATGGTTTTTAACGAACCTACTAGATACCCGGTATTGCGCCTTTCTGTCAGACTAAGCCAACAGCATTTTCCGCTTTTCAAAGCTATCCAATCACCCCTAGGCATAGGGAAATCAAGTGATCCCACTTCGCGTCGGGGCGCTTAGAATGACGCCCCGATCTTAATCAAAGTCGTTTTCCTAGGTATCAACATAGCCATGGCAACCATCAAAAATCTTATTTTCGACTTAGGCGGAGTAATCCTAGACCTTGATTTTTCCCGCACTATCGATGCTTTTTCCGAACTCGGCATTCCTGGATTTGACGAAATATTCAATCCGCCAGAGCAGTCACCGCTATTCGATCGGTTTGATAAGGGCCTTATTTCGGGTGAAGCGTTTTTCTTAAGCCTGAAAGAACAGCTTGATTTGCCGCAACCGCTCACCGAGTTGGAACAAGCCTGGAACGCCATGTTATTGGGCATCCCTCCTCACCGTTTAAGCCTGCTGCAACACTACAAACAGCATTACCAAACCTTTTTGCTCAGCAACACCAATAGCAGCCATGTGAAAAGTTTTGAGCATCACCTGTCTAGCGAACACGGCACGGATGGCTGGGCGCCTTATTTTCATAAGGTCTATTATTCATGCGATGTCAACTTGCGTAAGCCTGATCCAGAAATTTATAGTTTGGTTTTGCAAGACAACGGCCTGATCGCCGAAGAAACTTTGTTCATTGATGACACCTTGATTAACCTAGAATCCGCCCAGGAATTGGGCATACAAACCCTGCATCTACCCAGGGGAAAAGAATTTAGCGAATTGTTGGAAGGAATTTTGGCTTTGCCAAAGCAGTAATACATACGGCAGGCCGGTTTTTGCCCGCATTAACACCCTAACCCATCAACTCTAGCCGAATAAAAAAAACCGTCATGGCCAACACTCTGAAATCAATCTTTGTCAGCCTTTTATTGGCCGGATGTTCGGCATTCGGTATCCGCCAATCTGAGGAACCGCACTATACCTTGGTATTTGAACAGGGTGCGATGCAAATCCGTCACTATTCAACCATGGTGGTGGCGGAAACTGAAATAGCCGCCGATTATGAAGCCAGTGGCAGCATCGGCTTTAAGCGCCTGGCCGGTTACATTTTTGGCAATAATAGCCAGCGGCAAGAAATGGCCATGACCGCTCCTGTCTATCGTAAACCCGCCAGCGAAACCCTCGACATGGCCGCTCCCGTGTTTAGACAGCACTCAGATAACCGCTGGCACATGGCTTTTGTGATGCCATCGGGACGCGCCTTGGCGGATCTGCCACAACCGCTAGACCCCCTGGTCAGGTTGCGTGAGGTGCCTGGCAAAAAGGTCGCCGTCATCCGCTTTTCGGGGGCGTTGACCTTGGCAAACGCCGAGAAACAAAGCCAAGCGTTACTTGCCTGGCTTAACGCCAACCATTATCGCCCGGCATCCGAACCGCGGATCGCCGCTTATGACCCGCCGTGGACACTGCCTTGGTTACGCCGCAACGAAATTCATATCGACATTGAATAAACGGCCAAACCTTAGGCCGGACAGTCCAAGGCCTAAAAATTAATCCCCAACTAGCTTCTTGTGGTGATCCGCCCCGATCATCAGGTACACCGCCGGCACCACGAACAGGGTAAAAAACGTCCCTATGGCGATACCCGTAGCGATCACCAAGCCCATGTTGAAGCGCGACACCGACCCGGCTCCTGTGGCCATTAGCAACGGCAACACCCCCAACACCATCGCGGCGGTCGTCATTAAAATGGGCCGTAGCCGGATGGACGAGGCGGCCTCTATCGCCGCCCGTTTGCTCAGGCCTTCTTTTTGTTTGATGTTAGCAAACTCGACGATCAAGATACCGTGCTTGCTGATTAACCCCATTAAGGTCACCAGGCCCACTTCGGTGTAGATATTCAAACTGGCATCGCCGACACCTAAGGCAATAAAAACCATTGCCCCCGCAATCGACATCGGCACCGACACCAAAATGATCAACGGGTCACGGAAACTCTCAAACTGGGCGGCAAGGGCCAGGAAAATAATGACCAGCGCGAAACCGAAGGTCATCACAAAGCCTGAGGATTCGTTCACCAATTGCCGGGATTGCCCGCCATAATCGACCGCATAGCCCGTCGGCAACATGTCTTTGGCCAATTTTTGCATGGCCGCCAAGGCGTCGCCCAGAGGCACCCCTGGAAAAGCCACGCCAGAAATATTGGCCGCGTTCCGTTGTTGAAAATGGTTTAATGAACGCGGTACGGTCGTCGTGTTTATGGACGCTATGGTCGATAACGGCACGGTAACCCCCGAACCGGTACGGATAGGGTAGTCCTGCAATTGTTCGGCGTTGAGGCGGAATCTCTGCTGCACCTGCGGGATAACCTTGTAAGACCGGCCATCCAGGCTGAAATAATTGACATACCCGCCACCGAGCATAGCCGCTAACGACGCCCCTACATCCTGCATGGACAAACCCAGCAACGCGGCCTTATCCCGGTCGATGATGATTTCCGCCTGCGGCTGGTCATATTTCAAATCGCTGTCCAAAAACATGAACAGGCCGGTTTGTTGCGCCGCCTGCATAAAGGTTTGCGAGACTTCGTTTAATTTGGCAAACGAGTCGTTGCCGCCGATGACGAACTGCACCGGCAAGCCGGCGGCGCCCGGCAAAGGCGGCGGTTGGAAAACGGCCACCCGCACCCCGGCGATGGCGTTCAATTCCTGTTGCACGATGGGCATCAACTGGTTGGCAGTGAGCGTACGCTCATCCCAAGGCGTCAACACCATCCCGGCAATGGATTGGCCCGGCACGTCGAGTTGGAAAACATGGTCGGTTTCTTTATGGCCGGCAAATTTTTCATACACCTGCCGTGAATACAGCAACCGTTGTTGCAAAGTGGCGTCGGGGGCGGCCGTGGCCAGCGAAATGATGACCCCCTGGTCTTCTTGCGGGGCCAATTCGCTTTTAGCGCTGCCATGAAGGAAATAAATACTGGCCAAAATGATCACGGCAAATACCGCCGTAACCGGCAGGTAATCCAAAACGCCATGTAAGACACTGACGTAGCGGCGGTTGAGCATGGCAAAGTTGGCGTCAATAAAATCGATCAGGCGTTCTTGCCAGCCACTGCGGTCGACTTGGTATTCCTTCAACATGAGCGAACTCATCATCGGCGACAAAGTCAACGCCACCACGGCGGAAACCGTGACCGCCCCAACCACGGTGAAGGCAAATTCAGAAAACAAAGCCCCGGTCAAACCGCTTTGAAAACCCACCGGCAAATACACGGCCACCAGGACGATGGTCATAGCGATGATAGGGCCGGTCAATTCCCGCGCCGCCAACAACGCGGCCGAAACCGGCATCATGCCGTCTGCCAAATGTCGGTTGACGTTTTCGACCACGATGATGGCGTCATCGACCACCAAGCCAATTGCCAACACCAACGCCAACAAGGTCAATAGGTTGATCGAAAAGCCAAACGCCAGCATCAGGGTGAACGTGCCCACCAGTGACAACGGGATAGCGATCACGGGTATCATGACCGAACGTGGCGAACCTAAAAACAAAAATACCACGAAGGTGACAATGAGCAACGCTTCCAGCAACGTGTGGATGACTTCGTTGATGGCGCTGTTCACAAACTTGGTGGAATCGTAAACGATCTTGCTGTCTATGCCTTCGGGTGTGTGCTTTTGGATTTCTGGGAAAACCTCGCGCACCCGCCCGATGACATCCAACAAATTAGCGCCAGGTGCGATTTGCAAACCAATGTAAACGGCCTTGTTACCATCGAAGGAGACGCTGGATTCGTAATCATCCGCACCCAGGCTGACATTGGCGACATCGCTCAAACGCACCAAGGCGCCGTTGCGTTCGCTGATGATCAGCTGCTTGAATTCATCGACCGAATGCAGGCCGGTGGAGGCTGTTAGATTGACTTGCACCATCTGCCCTTTACTGGTGCCGACCCCGGCCAGATAGTTGTTGCTGGCCAAGGCCGCACTGACATCGGTGGCGGTCAAGCCGTAAGCCGACAATTTGTCGGGATCCAACCAGGCCCGTAACGAAAAGAACTTGCCGCCCAACAGTTCGGCCGTTTGGATACCTGCCACGCCTTGCAAACGCGGTTGCACGGTGCGGATCAAATAATCGGTGATTTGGTTGGCGGACAGCACTTCGCTGGAAAAACCGATGTACATGGCATCTATAGTTTCACCGATTTTAACCGTCAA
>DBNZ01000236.1:0-4688 GCA_002299495.1 Methylococcaceae bacterium UBA659 | reverse complement strand
AGCCGACAATTTGTCGGGATCCAGCCAGGCCCGTAACGAAAAGAACTTGCCGCCCAACAGTTCGGCGGTTTGGATGCCGGCCACGCCTTGCAAACGCGGTTGCACGGTGCGGATCAAATAATCGGTGATTTGGTTGGCGGACAGCACTTCGCTGGAAAAACCGATGTACATGGCATCTATGGTTTCACCGATTTTAACCGTCAACACAGGGCGTTGCGCTTCCGGCGGCAATTGATTCAAAACCGCACCCACTTTGGCGTTGATTTCGGTCAAGGCCTTGTTCTGATCATAGTTCAAGCGCAAGTTGGCGGTGATGGTGCTGATGCCGTTCTGGCTGGTCGAGGTGATGTAGTCGATGCCGTTGGCTTGAGAAATGACATGTTCCAACGGCGTGGTGATAAAACCGGCCACGATTTCTGGATCGGCGCCGTAATAAGTGGTGGACACGGTGACCACTGCGTTTTCGGTATGGGGATATTCCAAAACCGGCAGGTTAATCAAAGATTTAAGACCCATCACCAGTAGCAACAAGCTGACCACGCTGGCCAGCACCGGCCTTTGGATAAAAATATCGGTGAAGTTCATGGCTTATTGTTCCACCGGTTTAGGGTCGGCCTGATTGCTGGGCAACACGTCATTGTTGATGGCCACCGGCGAACCATTGCGTAATTTGATTTGCCCAGCCACAACGATAGTGTCGCCTTCCTTGACCCCTGCCAAAATGACCACTTGGTCGCCACGGGTTGGGCCGGTCTTGACAAAACTTTCCTTAGCGATCAGTTTGGCCTGGCCTTTATCATCCGTACCTTCCCGATCAACCCGAAACACCGTAGCGCCATAAGGGTTGAACGTGATGGCCGTGCTGGGCAAGGTCAGCCAGCGTTCGGTTGCGCCCGTGAACAAGTCCACGGTCACAAACATACCCGGCAACAGGCGTTGCCCGGAGTTTTTCATGACCGCACGCACCCTCACATTCCGGCTGCTGGTATCGACTTGCGAGTCAATGGCGGCGACTTGCGCGGTAACCGCCTGGTCGGGATAGGCATCGGCCTTGACCGCCATCTGTTGCCCGATCTCCAGCTTGCCTAAGTCTTGTTGCGGCAACCAGAAATCCACATACAGCGAGGTCAAGTCTTGTAAGTGAGTGACGACGGTGCCCGCTGCCAAATACTGGCCGACATCGGCATTGCGCAGACCCAATTTGCCTGCAAACGGGGCCCGCAATTTTTTCTTCTCCCACAACGCCTGTTGCTCGGACACTTGGGCCAGTGTGACCGACAGGTTAGCCTTGCTGGTGTCCACCACTTGTTGGCTAACCGCTTTGGCGGCGAACTGCGCTTGGTCGCGGCGGAAAGTAATCCGGGCCAACTCGGCATTGGCTTGCAACGCTTTCAATTTGGCCTCGTCGGCGCTGGCATCCAATTCCAGCAAGACATCACCAGTATGGACAAAATCGCCTTGTTTGAAGCGGATGGCCTTGACGATTCCGGCCAATTCCAAACTAAGACCCGTCCCCTGCACGGCCCGCAGCGTGCCTATGGCCTTAAGCTTAGGTGACCAATCCTGGTAGCCGGCAGTCATGGTCGCCACCGTCTGCACCGGTTCGCCCTGGCTGGCAAAAAATTGCCGCATCATCATTCCCTTGAAGGCTATGAAGCCAAATACCCCGCCCAACACCACACCTACGGCGATGAGCATGATCAACATTCGCTTCAACATATCATTGTCCCGTCGTAAATTGTTCAAATTGTTCCCACAACGAGCCGGCAGGCTGTTTTTTGGGTTGGCTTTCGGAAAGGGTTTTAAGCAGGTCCGGACGCCGCCACCAGCCGCCGCCTAAGGCCACAAACAGCCCGGCGGTATCCTGCAATTGGCCCGCTTTGGCTTGGATCAAGCCCAATTGCGCCTGATGGTAAACCCGGTCGGCCACCAATAAATCCAGATAGCTAATGGCGCCCATTTCAAATTGCAGCCTGGTCAGTTCCTGGGTATCAAAGGCCGCTTGGACTGCGGCTTGTTGACTGGCCAGTTCATCCGCATCGTTTTGCAGCGCATTCAAGGTGTCGGCGACCTCCTTAAACGCTTGCAAAACTGTGCCACGGTATTGCGCGGTGGCCTGTTGGTAGGCGGCCTTGGCGAGGTCGCGTTGATGCAACAGCTCCCCGCCCTGAAAAATCGGCTGGGCAATATTGGTCGCCAGATTCCAGACTTCACTGCCTGGCGCGAATAAATTACCGGCTTCGGTGACGAAGCTGGAAGCATTCGCGTTCAAAGTAAAATCCGGGAACACGCTGGCTATGACCACGCCAATCTGGGCGCTGGCCGCATGCAGCATCGCCTCTTGGGCGCGGATGTCAGGACGCTGCTCAACCAGTTTGGAAGGCAGGCTCAACGGTAAATTTTCGGGCAAAACCAAATCGTCCAGCTCAAATTCCAAAGCCAACCCGGCGCTAGGGAAATCACCCGCCAACACCTTTAACTGGCTTCTTACCCGGGCCAATTGTTGGCGCAAGGGCGGCAACGTGGTTTGGGTTTGTTGTAACGCGGTTTGCTGCGCCAACACCGCCGTTTTTGCGATGCTGCCTAGCTCAAATTGCCGCTCTATGACGGCCAATTGCTCGGCCTGGGCCTTGACCATGTCCTCGGTGGCGGCGATTTGGGCGCGGACGGAGGCCTCTTCGACCGCCGTGGCAATGATATTGGCGGTGATGGTCAAGAACGCGGCTTCCAGTTGGAAGCGTTGATATTCAGCCTGCGCTTCCAGATTTTCGATTTGGCGGCGCAAGCCCCCAAACACATCCAAGGTATAAGAAATGCCGACCGAAGCGTTGTATAGGCTGAACACCGAACCGGGAAAATCCGGGTTTCCGAACATCGCCCCGGAAACGCGCTGGCGCTGTGCCGAACCGGTCGCTTCCAGTGCAGGCCATAACGAACCTTGTCTGGACAAAACATTTTCCTGGGCTTGCACCAACACCGTATAAGCCGATTGCAAGTCGGCATTCTGCTTGATGGCTCGCTCAACCAGCTTGGTCAAGGCCTTAGAGCGGAACAACGTCCACCATTGCCCGGGCAATTCTTTGCCCAACACCAAGGCTTTCACCGCCTGCTCGGCTTCGGCTTTTTCGGTATAGCTGTTGGTCTGTGGCTTCTCGGGGCGGGTGAAATCCGGCCCCACTGTGCAACCATCCAGCACCAGTAGGCTTAGGGCCAACAAAAAACTTTTTGCGAAAGGGTTGTTACGGAGAGGATAACTGCGGCCCATGGGAGGTATTTCCTGTTGTCCAGGTTTACTGAAAAGTGTTACTAACAAAACGTTATGAGAAATATCCGGGGTGATGGACAACTAGACCGGTGGCTCATCGTTCCACCAGCCCATGCAACAATAAATCGGCAAGATGCCCGGCTATGACTTCAGGCCGGTCGTATTCGGGCATCCATCCGGGGAAATGTTTATGCAACGGCCGATGGTCCAAATAAACGTTGACTAAACCGACAATGGACGTCGCCACCAAGAAAGCATTCCGTTGCGGCGCCAATTCTGCGGCCAATTGCAACAACAAGCTAAACTGGTTCTTAAAAACCCCTTGCGCCAACCATTTCATGCGTTCAGGGTCGGCCTCCATGATCTCCCGTTGCACTAAACGGCAAAAATCGGAGTCTTCGGACATCACGCTCAACACGGCGAAAATCACTTTCTGCAATTTTTCCGGCGGCGGGCAATCGGCTTCCCATGCCTGGGCAAAAACCAACTCCTTCCCGGAAAAGGCATGTTGGGTGGTCGCCAAGTATAAGGCTTGTTTATCGGGAAAATGATGGTAAATGGCGGCGACGCTGACTTCCGCAGCTTGCGCTAAAGGCCGCATGGACAAACCGGCATAGCCTTTTTGGGCGAACAAGGTGATGGCTTCGGCCAGAATTTTTTCTTTTGCACTCAAACAGGCATCCAAGTTAACAAACGTTCGGTTAGTATACTAGCAGCCTAGGCTTATGCGGGCAAATGATAATTCGGGGTATCTGTACTCAAACCTATCCATTAGAATGGTCAACAACTCTTCTTATACCCAAAAACTAACCGGTAAGATTTAACCCAAGCGGGCAATACCGTTCAAGGCCAGAACTATGAAAAAAATAAAATGCGCCGTCATCGGCACCGGCTACCTCGGCAAATTCCACGCCCAGAAATACGCCAGCCTCCCCGATTGCGACCTGGTCGCCGTCGTCGACATCAATCCGGAAGCCGCCCAGTCCGTCGCCGACCAACACGGCGCCGCCGCGCTGGCTGATTACCAAAGCTTGCTAGGGCATATCGACGCGGTCAGCATTGTCGTCCCCACCACTTGGCATCATCAAGTCGCCAAGGATTTCCTCAATGCCGGGAGCCATGTCCTGGTCGAAAAACCCATGACGGTGACGCTGGACGAAGCCGACGATTTGATCGCCATCGCCAATGATCACCACCTGATCCTACAAGTCGGGCATTTAGAGCGCTTCAACCCCGCCGTGCTAGGACTGGATCAGGACGAAAAACCGTTGTTCATAGAATCGCACCGGCTATCGCCGTTCAACCCGCGCGCCAACGATGTCAGCGTGGTGCTGGATTTGATGATCCACGACATCGACATTATTCTTGCGTTGGTCGATTCTGAAGTCCAGCGCATAGACGCCAGCGGCACGGCGGTGCTAAC
>DBNZ01000174.1:13099-14076 GCA_002299495.1 Methylococcaceae bacterium UBA659 | reverse complement strand
AAATACAACAGGTAAGTAACCGCCAGCCATTCATAACGGTATTTCCAAGGGCGGGGTATCCATTCCTTGGTGATATGCTCCCAATGCAGCTTAATCAAGTACAAGGCCAATATGTCATTGAAAAAATCGGTGATAAACCGTTGCGGGTTGTCGATGATGGCTTTGTTTTTGTTGAGTCCATTGACCAAAATCTTTGCCGCCTGCACCGTTTCCTTGGCGTCGTCATATTTTTGCCTGAACCACAGCGAAGGGGTGGAGTGACTGACTTTTTGTTTGATCTGGTCGATTAGGTTAATGGCCTGTTTGGGTTTTTCCGTCGTCACCGGTTGTTTTGCCAGTTCGGCGACGAGGTCGAATAACTGTTTTGCCAGTGTTTTAAACGCTAAGAAGCTTTCTTGGTAGCGAATGGATAGTTTTTGTTGGCCGCGATAGACCTTGACCCGGTAAACGCCATCCAGCTTTAGCAATGCGGTGGCTAGCGCCTGAGCGGTTTCTGGTTGACAAAATTGGGCAGGGATGTGGAAGCGGACATGCCCATCGTCCCGGTGGCGTAAAATGAATTGTTTTTGAATGGACATGGATTAAGGCTAAAAAGACCGCGCAAGGCTAAAGGAAACGGGCTGCCTTAACGGTGCCGCCCGTTAACTTAGGGCAAAAAATTAAGAGTCTGGAGTTTCTTTTGTTTCGGCGACGATGTCTGCTAGGCTTTCTTTTTGTTCTAACACAAAATCTTTGCCGGCATCGACGGCTTTGGTGGCACAGGAAATGATGTCCTTGCGGTATTTGTAAACCAGATAACCGGTTAATACGCCTAAGCCGAAGACTAAGGCGGGATGTTTAGCGATATTGCTCATGAGTTGTGCTCCAGTGTGGACGGTTGCGGTGGCGGAGGCGGCTTTGGCCAGCTCTTTGCCCATTGTCATCATTTTATGGTTTTCGGGCATGGTCGCCATCATCTGCTTACCCATACCCATCAT
>DBNZ01000174.1:12424-12768 GCA_002299495.1 Methylococcaceae bacterium UBA659 | reverse complement strand
CCATCATTTGCTTACCCTGTACATGTGCCATGTTTTTCCTCTGTGACGTTAAAAACCTATTTTTTCGGGACTGTTTCCTCTAATAACTCGTCTTCATGCAGCATTTCATAGATGCCCTTGCAGCCCTCGCAACAGAAATGCTTGTCACCCTCTTTGGTGGCCAATTGAAAGTGATCGATTACAACGGGCAGCCCGCAAAGGTCGCAATGTCTTTTATGTTCGCTCATGGTTCAGCGGCTAGTCTGGAAATCCCCGAATGCTAGCAAATAAAGGAATTATACTCAACTGATTATGGTGGTGATGCGGTGGGGGGTTGATGGCATGGATTATAGGGATGTCCGCCT
>DBNZ01000174.1:9910-12086 GCA_002299495.1 Methylococcaceae bacterium UBA659 | reverse complement strand
CGCTAAGGCATAGGTATCTACATATCTACGCCGATTGGTGCGTGGCTTGCAAGGAAATGGGAATTTATACGTTCGCCGACCCTAAGGTGAAGGAAAAGCCAGGAAAGGTTATGCTGTTGCAACTTGATGTCACGGAAAATGATTAGAGGCATCAGGTGTTATTGCGGCGGTTTGAGTTGATTGGCCCGCCGGCCGTATTGTTTTTTTCCCCAAACCGGCAAGAGCTAACAGCCCATCGCGTGATGGGTTTTATGGACAGCGAGCTGTTTTTGAACCGACTGTACGAATTGTTCAACCCAACTCCATTAAGGAATTTATGAAGCAAAAGCTTGGAGATATCACCCGTGAACCCGTCAAACAGAACGAAAGCCCAGATATACCGCAGCCCGCCATCGATAAAATAGCCGATAAAGTGATGACGGCCGTAGTGGCCACCACTATCGTCCAATCCGGACGGGGCGTCGCCGGAGCTTTGGCAAAAAACCCTTGGCTGATGTTTGGCTTGGGGTTGGCGACGGGTTATTTGGCTCATAAATACCGGAAGGAGATTATCATCTTGTCCGCCCATACGGCGGAACACAGCCAAGATTTTTTGCACCGGCAGAAACAGGGGCTACAAAAATGGTTGAATGCTGAAAATAGCCCGCAGAAATCCGGTCAAGCCGATAGCATCGGCTTATCGGGGCCGGAAAGGAAGGTTATTTTTAATGAGGTGACCCTGCGGAATGACGGCTAACACCTTGTGTAGATGCCTACCTATCTGTCATGGGCGGGGATATCATGAGTCGCCTGGCCTTACATCATCCATCAACTGATAATGACTTTCGCAAACCCCCCGTTCGGGGTTCGTAAATTGGTCACCTGGCCGTGGTAAAGTCGCGCCGATACGCACAGTATCCGGTTTTGGTAGGAAAATAGCCTAAAGTCGGTTTTAAACGGCAATTCATCGGGGAAACGGCTGGCCGAGGGCGGTATCCAAGTCTGGATGAGGGTGTTTTCTGGGTCGAGTTGGGCAAACTTGGCCGCCGTGAGTTTATTGCCGACATAAACCCCACGGCTGGCATAACCGGTGTCCGGCTTAAAAACCCATTGCTTGCGTGATCGCCAGGCTTGATCGGGTGGTATCGAGGCCAGCAAGTAAGTGCTTGGCACCATGTTGAGCATCAATTCGATGGCGGGTCGGCTTAAGCCTAAGCCTTTTAGCTTATCTGGGTTCGACCATAACACCATGCGCCGTTTGTCGGCTAATAAGCCATAAGTGTGGGGGTTAGGGGTTAAGCAGGCGGTCCCCGCTAACCAGGCTTTTTTTATGTATGCCGTCGCCGGGGTTTGCAGATAAAAATCACAATGGCGGTTGTAAATCATATCCACCCGTTTTTCGCCTAAATAAAGGATATTGTCCGTCAGTTGCAGCTCCCTAGGGTCAACAATGGCGTTATCTATGCCCGCTTCCTTAAATAAATCCGAAAAAGCCCGCATTTCAGGATAAAGGAACTGGTTGACAGGGTCTTCATCGGCTATTGCCAAAAACCTAGGCAAAATGCCTTTGGTTGCTGAAAATAGTTCAAACTCAGCCAAAAAAGAACCCAACAAACGGCCTGCTACCCGACGGGTAAAGCTTGGTTGAGAGGGGTTTTCAGCCAGTCTTGCCAACCAAAACCCGCCTGCATTGGTGTTGACTTCTATCAGCTTTGGCCCGGTTTCGCTAAGGTGGAAGTCATAGCCCATCATCGCCGAATAATGCCTGGGATCGTGCCGTGCAGTTTCGGGTACGGCGTCCTCAAGTAAGGTTTGATAGGCCGATAATTCGCTAACTTTGTGCAATAAGCGCACGAGCTTGACCATCAAGCGGAAATCGTTATAAGCCAAACCGACAGAATAAGGGCTGATGGGATATTGGCGGCAGGACATAATCATTAGGTGGATGTGGCGGGCTTATTGATCCGGCACTTTAAAGTGTAAGCCGTGCGTGCTGAGCCAGTCGCAGCACATGCGCCTTTCGACCCGCTCAAGGCGAACAGGTTAAAACTTTAAAGAGCCGGGTCAATAAGTTTTGGAGCCGTCGGGAAAGAGTTGGCCATTTAAGCGGATAAGGTGCGGTTTCCAATAAGGTCAAAGGAAAAACTGTGTCATATCACACAGTCAAACCGTGTGATATGACACAGTTTTGCTAAGG
>DBNZ01000174.1:5435-9475 GCA_002299495.1 Methylococcaceae bacterium UBA659 | reverse complement strand
CGGCTGGGTTTTTATGGGATGAATAAATTATTATGCTTATAAATCAGATAGATATTTTTATAGAGAAACGCTGAAAAAAAAATTTACGGAAGTGTTTTAGCACAAAATATTGGCATTTTTTATGCATTGTGTCTATGCATAAAAACCACCATTGTTTGAGGAGTTCGAGAATGAAACAAGAGTTAGCCAATATCAGCACAAACCAACACATCGGCGAAGCGGGTTTTTTATTGCTAGGGACGGGTCTGGCCTTGACCGCGATGATTTTGGTGCCGGCATTAGCAGGGCGGTTAGGTTTAGCGGATAGCGTAACGGGGGCGTTGCGGATTGCGTTAATGAAGGTGTCCAGCAAGGCCATCAATAGCCGCTAACGTTAATGCAATAAAGCCACAATGACGTTGGCTGTTTTTGGGTGGTTAGCTACGCCTAATCCGAAACAGGGAGGTTATAACAGGTTGTTCAGTTTAGGGTTCTCTGCGGCAAAGGCTTATCAAGTATGGCAAGGGGCTTTTGCTTGGGTTGAATGGTGTGGTTCATTCATCTGGCATTGTGGATGAGGCGGATGGAAAGCTTTTGCAAAGATTGCAGCTTTTGTGCTGTGCGCTGGTCGCGCCGGTTTTTCCACTTTTTAAGTCTAAAAGTCGGTTGCTGGTTAGTAGCAATAAGCGCTTAGACTTTCCATCTAAAAGCAATGTCGTTGCCCTAACGTTCCGAAATATTCATGCGCTGGTCTTCCTGGCTAATGCTAAAGCGCTGTAATACATTCATGCCCAGCAGCGGTTGGCGAAGATTGGGTATGATCACGGCGTCTACCTTCCGTATTAAAAAATCCCCTATTGTTAATTTGTCGATTACGGTTGCACAGCCGGTAGCGAGACCATTCGCAGTTTGCATGGTGACGGTTTTTCCGCAATCCAATTTTGCTTGGGTGGCTAAGGATTGGGGCAAAGAGACATAGGAGGCCCCGGTATCGATGACAAAAGTCACCGCTTTGCCATTGACTTCACTGTCCAAAAAATAATGCCCGCCTGAACCTTGCTCAATCGATAAACTTTTCGGTGGCTTGCCGATTTCCTCCGGAGCCGTCCAAAATTTAAGGCTTTCATTACCCTCGGCACAAGGCGATTTCTGGTAAATCAGGCCTTGGGGGGTTTTGCATTTATGGATAGTGCGGTCGGCTTGGGGGCGGGTGGACAAAACAGTGACGGCAATGGCTATCAGGGTTAGGAAAATTTTTTTATACATCGGGTGCCTTCTCCAATGACTCGGTGCATGGTATGGACGGGTTTCGATTATAAGCCAGTTTGGTTGTTTATCGACGATAAATAACCGGTGCGGTTAGTCATCTATGTCCATGGTTTTAGCATCGATGGCGGGGTATGGCGGCATCATAAGTTTAACTGGACGCCTATAGATTAAGCGGTTCATTAATCAGCGGGGGTGCTTTACGGGTGATTAGGCGGCGGCTTTTTTATGGTTATTTGCAAGAACGCCGACCATTTCATCCTATCTTCTGGCCGTCCGCTGGGCATACACGTTGCCGACGCATCGGCCGTAAGAGCGGCTGCGCTTCACGGTTGGTTCAGCTCGTAGGCGATAGCGGCGACGGTATGGTTGGTTATTTCCATCTGCAACGTGTCCCTATTGGTTTTTCAGTTCGCGCTGTTAGCAACAACGTTTAACGCCTTGCCATTGCCTGTCCTGCCATTGCTTGAAAAATTCGGCCCTGCTGAGGGGGGGGTGGTCTGTGTGGGTTTGATGGCAATTTTGGTAATGCGCTAAATACCGTTCATAGGCATCATCGCCCGATAACTGGCGGATGCCTTGCCATAGGATTTTTAAGCGTTTAGGTAAGTCCATGCCGTCCCCCTTCAATCGCGTACCCATTCTGCCAGCAAACGACTGGGGATATGCGGGGTTTCCGCCAGAGGGGGGGTTGGTTTGCCGGTTAAATGCAGGCCACAGACCCGGAGCATGTCAAACACAATCAACCACAGAATAATGACGAAAAACAGCGTGATGGCGGCATCCAACTGGAGATTGAAAATCAACTGAGGAGCGAAGGCGGCTTTTTCGGCGGGCAACAGGCCGGCCGTCAGTTTGTCTTGCAAGTCGGTGGCGGCGGCGATAAATCCGATTCGGACATCGGGGCTGGCCAGCTTTTCCCAAGCCGCCGTGCTGGTGATGATGATCAACCAAGCCAAGGGCGCCGCCGTGACCCAAGCAAAGCGGAGTTTGCCGGATTTGACCAAAATGCCGGTGGCCACCGATAAGGCGATGGCGGCCAGCATTTGGTTGGCAATGCCGAACAGCGGCCACAAGATATTGACGCCGCCGTTCGGGTCGATCACGCCGATATATAAAAAATAGCCCCACGCAGCTACGACCAAGGCACTGCTCATCAGTATGGACGGTAGCCAGGAGGTTTCGCCCATTTTTGGCCAGATGTTGCCCAGCATGTCTTGCAGCATAAAGCGGCCGACTCGGGTGCCGGCATCTAGGGTAGTCAGGATAAAAATGGCCTCGAACATGATCGCGAAGTGGTACCACAACGCGAGCAGCCCTTGCCCGAAGGCGCTGCCGAAAATGCTGGCCATACCCACCGCCAGCGAGGGTGCGCCGCCGGTGCGGGCGAACAACGTGGCTTCGCCCATCGTCTGCGCCAGTTCCTGCATTTGCGCCACCGTGACCGGGAAGCCCCAGGCGGAAATTTTGGCGACGGCGTCAGCCGCTTCTTCGCCAACCATCCCGGCCGGGCTGTTAATGGCGAAATAAACGCCGGGTTCCAATACCGTCGCCGCGACCATCGCCATGATGGCGACCAGTGATTCTAAAGCCATGCCGCCGTAGCCGATCATCGGGATGTCGCGCTCGTTGGCCAAAAGTTTCGGCGTGGTGCCGGATGAAACCAGGGCATGGAAGCCGGAAATCGCCCCGCAGGCGATGGTGATGAACACAAACGGGAACGGTTTACCGCCAAAAATAGGGCCGGTGCCGTCGATGAACGGGGTGACGGCGGGCATTTTCACCTCCGGTTGCAACAGCACGATAGCGACTGCCAATAGCGTGATGGTGCCAAGCTTCATGTAAGTCGACAGATAATCACGCGGCGCCAGCAGCAACCAAACCGGTAACACGGCGGCGGCCAAGCCATAAAGCATGATCGCCCAGACCAATATTAGGCTGTCATGGTCAAACCAGCCGCGTAAATAATCGTTGCCATCCACCCAACCGCCGCCGGCTACCGACAACAACAACAAAATCACGCCGATGGCCGAGGCTTCCAGCACCCGCCCAGGTCGCCAATAGCGCATGTGCAGGCCGACCAGCATGGCAATCGGGATAGTGGCCGCTACGGTGAAGGTTCCCCAGGGGCTGTGTTTCAGGGCGTTGACCACGACCAAGGCCAGCACCGCTATTAAAATGATCATGATGGTAAAGGTGCCGATCAATGCGGCTGAACCGCCCAAAGGTCCCAGCTCGTCCCGCGCCATTTGCCCTAGGCTGCGGGCGTTGCGGCGGGTGGATAGGAACAGGATCACCATGTCCTGTACGCAGCCACCCAAGACCGCGCCTACCAATAGCCAGATGGTGCCGGGCAAATAGCCAAATTGCGCGGCCAAGGTGGGTCCGACCAGCGGGCCTGGGCCGGCGATGGCGGCAAAATGATGGCCAAATACCACCCAACGGTTAGTCGGTATGAAATCGTGGCCGTTTTCCAAGCGTTCGGCGGGCGTGGCGCGGGTGGAGTCTATGGTTAACACCGAGGCCGCGATCCAGGCCGCGTAAAAACGATAGGCCAACGCATAAACACAGACCGCCGCGGTGACAAACCAAACGGCGTTGACGCCCTCGCCCCGGTTCAGCGCGATGCCACCTAATGCGGCGGCGCCCACTACGGCCACCATTAGCCAAATCAGATTTTTTTGCAGGTGCTTCATTATTGTTTGCCCGTAATCGATGGTTAACGACGATTATCCAAAAGAGCACCGCTTAATGCCATCGCAAATGGGGCAAAGGGTTTGTGGTAAACGTCTATC
>DBNZ01000174.1:4704-5070 GCA_002299495.1 Methylococcaceae bacterium UBA659 | reverse complement strand
CGCGCTCCCATGGCGGCGTTGTGCGGTGTTCGCCAGTTTGCGGCACACGGGTGTGCCATCGCAAAAGGAGGAAATCCACCTAAGCACCGGGCTGCGTCCTTCAGCCCGAGCCTCCTACCATGCAGTCGTTGCACTCGAACCGCTAGCGACACGTTTAAAACACGTTCTCAATGAGGCACAACGCAGCCGTTAGGCCGCGCTCTGGTTCCTGCGCTCCACTCTCTCGTGCTCCGGCGACGCTGCCCGGTTGTCGGCCTTCGGGGCACGGCACGGGCACTTTGCGTTTGCTTTCCTGCTCAGCCCCCGCGATAATCGCCAACATTGCAGCGGGCGAAGCACCCTACACCACCGCCTAACTGGCGGTTC
>DBNZ01000174.1:0-4382 GCA_002299495.1 Methylococcaceae bacterium UBA659 | reverse complement strand
CGGACGTGCCTTCGGCACGCCGGTTAACCTCATACGTTGGGCCGTTCTTTGGTAAAGGTTTCTTTTTTCCGTTGTCGTGCTTGGCGGCAGTATAATTTAGAAGCAAGCAATCCCCCTCAAGAAGTACAGCTAGAAGAATATCATCTCCTCAAGAAGTACAGCTAGAAGTTATGGATAACTTCCTATAAAATCTTTCTCAGGTGCATCATAAGTGGTACACAACAGAATAATTGAAGTTATTGAAAGCAGTAAGCCGAAACTTATCGTTAGCTTTTTTAAACAAGACGCGTCCGGTTCTGAGCCGGTTCGTGATTGGCTTAAAACATTACCTGCCGATGAAAGGAAGGCGATAGGCGAAGCAATTAAAGCCGCACAATTGGGTTGGCCTCTGGGTTTGCCTTTAGTAGATCATCTTAGTGGTGACATCTGGGAAATCCGTATAAAACTAACAAACCGGATTGCGCGAGTGTTGTTTGTGATTGATGGTGCAACCATGGTGCTGTTGCATGGGTTTATCAAAAAAGACCAAAAAACCCCTAAACAAGAATTGAAACTGGCTAAGGACAGATTAAAAAAACTGAGAGGAATGACATGAACCCATATATTGGCTCTAACTTTGATGATTTTCTTCAAGAAGAAGGTATTTTTGAAGAAGTAGAAGCAGGGGCGATGAAAAAGGTGGTTGCTTGTATGATTGAACAGGCGATGATAGAAGCAGGCATCAGCAAAAGTGAAATGGCTAGGCGCATGAATACTAGCCGCCCTCAGTTGGACAGACTACTTAATCCTAATTCCCATTCGGTAACCTTGGTAACTCTGACCAAAGCTGCCGCCGCTGTCGGTAAAAAGATTTGCATCAGCTTTGAAGATAGCCCACCCAATCAATTGGTTTAATTTTATAACCACTAAAACCCTTGGCGGGTATTACCGGGCCTATCAAGTCAGTCAAAGGGATGCGCCGCCCGTTGGCGGTTTTGCTAAAGCTCTGTTAGCGGCGCGCCCCTTACCGTAACGTTCGACCCATTCATTGCCTTTTTCACAACGAATTTCCCCGACCCGGCAATTGGCGTAAACGGCTCGGCCTGTGGTCTGTTCCAGATCGTCACCGTCCTGAACAGTCATAGTCTCGCGGCGAACATGCGCCCCGTGTTGAACATCCAGTTCAAGTTGCGCGGAAATGACGCCGCGCTTGTTGCTCACGCTTAGCAGCTTCACATAAGCCTTGTTGTGACTGCCATCGACCTGAAGGGAGGCTACTTCAATCTGCTTGACCAGCTTGCGTTCGTAAGCATCCACGGCGTCGAGCAGGAAAACCCTATTGTGTTTGTCCACATGGGTTGCCGAATAACGCAGCGTGCAGAGCGGGTTCATGGCGGCTAGCGCCTGTTTCCCCTGTCCTTGCAAGCCGCCATCGACGCTTTGCGGTTCATCCACGATGATGATAGGAAGCGTGGCTTTAATCAGGTCGATAGGCTTCTCGCCGCCGGTTTTCTCGCTGTCCTTATAGATATTGTTCACGTCCTTCTTGTTGATAGCGCCGACTGTCACCACCATGACCTGAATAGCCGGACTGGTAGCAAAATTTCGTACCTGACCGAGTTTGGAGGAATCATATTGAAAGAATTCGTAACCCTTGGCGCCAGGATACAGGCTCTCGAAATGGTCGCGGGTAATTTCCAGGGTTTTGTTGGTGCCTTCCTTGATAGCCACGGAAGGCACAACGATCACGAATTTAGTAAAACCATAGCGCTTGTTCAGCTCGAAAGCCGTGCGCAAATAGACATAGGTTTTCCCCGTGCCGGTTTCCATTTCCACCGTGAAATCCCCCGAGGCTAGGCTAGACGCAGGTTTTAGACCGTTGCGAAGCTGAATGTCGCCGAGATTGGCGAGCAGTTCGTCATCCAGCAATTGCAAGCGGTTGCCGATGCCAAGATCGTTCGCACCGAACATATCGCTTTGGCGGCCGCCCACGGCGTTATGGGTAACGGTGAATTCGGTTCTGGCTTGTTCTTGCCCGCGAAACAAGTCACACACCGACTCTATGGCATCGTGTTGGTAATCAAGATCGGGTTCAAAGTGGAGTTTCATGGTTTCTGCTTGCTCGTTAATTTGTGACGCACTGAGTCACAAATTTTAAATACTTGATTAAATTAGCCTGGCACCACAATCATGGGTTAAGGCAATTTCTAGCCATTTCAGATTCGCCACATCGCATGTGGCGAATCTTGGTGTTTAGTCCAGACCTTATTGAAGCGTATTGTCCATGATGGCATGGAGTATTTTAAGTTTGAGTGATTCATTTTCAGAATCCTCCGCCAAATGCGCGGTTATTATTTCCTTGAGCAAATTTTTATCAATATTTCCAGCCGCGACGTGATAGCTAATATTTTCCATGTCCCGAATAAAACTACTGGCGCAATATAAGTATCCATTCAGCAATAGCAGTTGGGCGGATAATGTGATGGCTATACGCTTATTGCCGTCCTGAAAGCAATGGAACTTGCAGGCGCTAAAAAATAGGTGCGTCAGCTTATCCTCAAAGGTCGGGTAATAGTCGTCGTTCTGGATGTTCTGCAGTACGCTGTCGAGCTTGCCCAATTCAAGATGACCCAAAGCGCCACCTCCACTAACTTCGACGGTTTTCCGATGCACCTCGACAGCCTGCTCTAATGTGAGATAAATCAGCGTCACTATTCGCGCTCCTTCAAGCGTTTCATCACATCCTTGGCTTCTTCGAGACGTTCTGCCAATTCCTTGCTCTTGTCACCTAAGAAGCGTTCATATTCATCTCTCTGGATAGGGGTCACGTGTTCCTTGAGCTGTAAATGCAGCGCATCGCGAAATGCCAGATCACGGCTAGCCATTTTCATGCGAGCTTTCTCAATTAGCGGTTTCCAGTGGGCTTGACTTTCAAAGGCTTTAAATAGGTCATCAACTTCCCACGAACTGAGTTTGCGGCTCTTGGATTGTGCTTCCTGCCTGAGTAGATCACCGAAACCGCACTCGTAAGAAGCAATAAGATCCAGAACCTCTGCGTAAAATGTGGCGCGTACACAGTCCTTTTTTTCTAATTTCAGGATTTTGCGATACTCCTGAGCCTTTTCTCGAAAAATGCTGACGTAAATTTTGTCGGTGTAGACCGCATATTTGAAATTCCCCATATCCACGCAGTCTTTCAACGCATCGGTAAACTGCTTGCGATAATCTTCCTCAGCGAATGCGGAGTGCAGAAAGTCTTCATCACGCTGGTTGATGTACTTCGTTCCGCCCCCCGTGCGGCGATTGATTGTGTCAATGACGATGTCGAGGATGGCTTGGCGCAACAGTTTGGCTCGTTCGCTTTCGGACACCAACATGGCCAGGTTCAGGAACGCTCGAAAATCGAAGATGCCCAACTGCGGAGTTTTTATGATGTTCCCGAAATCCGTTTCGGGAACATCCAAAGCTTGGATCGATAATTTCAAATCTTTCAGGCGCTTACCTTTCAGCACCTCATAACCATTCAAGGCAAGTTCTTTGGCGTTTTGTTCAAGGTAGTTTTCGACGGTGCGTAGTGTTACCTCAAAGAAAGCCGCGACTTGCTCTTTAAGAAGCACTGTCTTGCCTTCAAATGGAATCCCGCGCACCCCCGCCGCCTTTTCGATTTCGGCAATGGCATAGGGATTGTTGAGGATATTTTGCCGATCAATGGCGGAATTCGTCAGGTCTTTATTCATGGCGTCCCCCTACAAGCTGCGCACGTTGGTTAATCCATGCTGCTGGAGAATGGCGGTTAGATTGGTTTTACCGACATCGTCGTCAAAGGCGCTGTCACGGAATACGACTTGGGTTTCACCAACCGGAAGAGTGTGCTTATGCCATTCCACTATCCCTAAGGCCAAAGACTCGACTTCATCGTTGCCGATTTGCGGAGCCAGGCAGGTCAGTAATACACCGCCGCCGATGCTATAAACGGTGAAAGCTTTATCCGCAGATGACGCAGATGTTCGCAGATGATTTTCTTCGGTTTTATCTGTGTTTATCTGCGAAATCTGCGGATGAATTGTTTGGGTTTCGATGGGCACGGTCAGGTCTAGGCCCAGCTTGAGCAGTAGCTCGAACAGAATATCCTGTTCCGTGCGGTCGGTTTTTAGGTGTTCGGCGTATTGAAGAAGCGTACCGGCTAAATCATCCCTGTTCGGCTCCCAGGCGTGAATGTTGGAAGAGTCCAGCTTGAAGACGCGGAAGCCTAAGTCCAGTTTAAGATTATCCGCAGATGGCGCAGATGTACGCAGAGGGTTTTCAAATAAGTCATCGGTTTGTGGTTTGCCATTATCTGTGTCCCTCTGCGCCATCTGTGGATCGGCTTTGATTTTGGCGGCGGCGCGGCGTAGGCGTTCTTT
>DBNZ01000135.1 GCA_002299495.1 Methylococcaceae bacterium UBA659 | reverse complement strand
GACCAACTGACCTTTGGCATGTTGTATGCCTTCACCGAAAACTTCACCTTGCCCTTCTCGCACGACGAAGTGGTGCATGGCAAAGGTTCATTGCTGAATAAAATGCCCGGCGACGAATGGCAACGGTTTGCAAACTTGCGCCTGTTGTACACGTTTATGTTCACCTATCCGGGTAAAAAATTGCTGTTCATGGGGTGTGAATTCGGTCAGGGCACCCAATGGAATTTCAACCAAGCCTTAGATTGGTATGTGCTTGATTACCCCAACCACCAAGGCGTGCAACGCTTGCTTAAGGATTTGAACGCGCTTTACAAAACCAACCCGCCATTGTTCAAACATGATTTCGATTACCAAGGCTTTGAATGGATTGACTGCCATGATGTCGAGCAATCAGTGGTCAGCTACCGCCGCAAAGACGGCGACGGCAACGAACTGGTCATCGTGCTGAACTTCACCCCGGTGCTCAGGGAGCAGTACCGGATCGGCGTACCGCAAGCCGGCGTTTACCAAGAGCTGTTAAATTCGGATGCCAGAGCCTACGACGGCAGCCATGTCATCAACAGCGAACGCCATACCGATGACATCGCCTGGATGAACCTGCCTTACTCGGTCAGCCTGACCCTGCCCCCGCTCGGCGGGATAATCTTGAAATTGAACGCATGAAGAAAATACTTTTTGTCACCAGCGAAGCCCATCCGTTAATCAAAACGGGCGGCTTAGCCGATGTCTGCGGCAGCTTGCCGAAGGCATTGGCGGAACTGGGACAGGATATCCGCATCATCCTCCCTAACTACAGCGCCATCAAACGGGAGGCGGATGTTTACTATAAAAGCACCCTCCGCAGCAATGACATCGATGTCAATTTGCTGGAAACCCGCCTACCCGGCACCAAGGTCATCGTTTGGTTGGTCGATTACCAGCCGTTTTACGGTTTTCCCGGCAACCCTTATGTTGATACGGCAGGCCAACCCTGGGTCAACAACGCCGAACGGTTCGCCTTGTTTTGCCGGGTCGCCACAGAAGTGGCCATGAACCGCGCCTATCTGGATTGGCAGCCGGACATCGTCCACGGCAATGACTGGCAAAGTGGTTTAGTGCCCGCCCTGTTATCTTTGGAAGCCAACCGCCCGGCCACCGTTTTCACTATCCATAACATGGCTTACCAAGGCGTGTTCCCGAAATCCGTCAATATCAACCTGGACTTGCCGGAACCGTTCTGGACCGTCGATGGCATTGAATTTCATGGCATGTTGTCGTTTTTGAAAAGCGGTTTGGCTTACTCTGACCGCATCACCACGGTCAGCCCGACCTATGCCCAAGAAATCCAGACCAGCGCGTTCGGTTGCGGCTTGGAAGGCTTGTTGCAGCGCCGCCGGGATGTGTTGACCGGCATCCTCAATGGCATAGACACCGAACACTGGGATCCTGAAACCGACCCCAACATCCCCGCCCCTTTCAATGAAACTAAATTGCACAGGAAATGGCTCAACAAGGCCGCCTTACAAGAGCATTTTGCGTTGCCGGTTGAAAAAAAAACCCCCGTTTTCGCCTTGATCAGCCGTTTGGTTGCACAAAAAGGCATTGATTTGTTATTGGATTGTTTGCACGAAATACTGGAATTACCATTGCAATTTGTCCTGTTGGGCGACGGGGACAAAGACTTTGAACAACAATTAACGACAGCCGCCAAACGCCATCCCGAAAAAATGGCGGTTAAGATTGGCTTTAACGAAGCCCTTTCGCACTTGATCGAAGCCGGCTCGGATGTGTTCTTAATGCCATCCCGTTTTGAACCGTGCGGGCTTAACCAAATCTACAGCCAACGTTACGGCACCTTGCCGATAGTCCGCAACACCGGCGGCTTAGCCGACACCGTTGCCGACACCTTGCCGCAATCGATGGCGGACTTGACCGCCACTGGCTTCGTCTTTGACGACGCCAACCCCGACACCTTAATGGAAGCCATCAAACGCGCCCTAGTGGTCTACAGCCAACCAAAGCATTGGCGTCAACTGCAAATCAACGGCATGGGCAAGGAGTATTCTTGGTCTGACAGTGCCGCGCAGTATTTGCAATTGTACGAGCAAATCTGAACTATCTGATGTTACAACCGAGCTTTGTAAGCCAAGCCAGTGATGGCGTGGTGGTAGCAGCGGCGGCCTCGCCGCGAGGGTGCGGCAAAGTTACCGTCCTTGGCCTTGGATGCCAGCATCCAGACACAGGGAAGTGCGGTGAGTCGCTATTTTTGCGAAAGCTGGTTTTGGGCATCCCAGCCCCAGCAAGCAGCAAAAACTTCACGCGACCTAATGCCTGCGGCGCCCCTATGCCTTGCAGGTTTTCTCCGCTGCGAAAACCCGCCCGGCGCTACGCCTATCGGGGACTAAAAATCTTCACTATTAGCAAGATGTCTCAGCTAATGCCGAAAAGTTCGTCATTCCGGCCCCGGCATGGATTGCCGGGGGATGCCGGAATCCAGCGCCAAGGACGGTTTGTGCCCAATGCCCTGCGCTCGATTGAGGCACAATGCCAAGTCATAGATTCACATCCTTAGTGACTGGATACTGGCATCCACTTGTGCCCCAGAGGGTATGCCAGTATGACGGTGCCGGCTGAAGCATCTGGCTAATCAGGATAATTTATCCCCTCACCCTAACCCTCTCCCCCAGGGAGAGGGGACTTAATCAGCACTTCCATAACCTGTTGATGGCGTCTTGATGAAACATCAATAGAACCTAATGATAATTATTTTTATTTAACGCGGTTAAATGGTAAGATTTTTAAAAACCCTGAAATCTTTATAAAGTCCGATCCTTAATTACAGGAGTCTTTAGATGACGTACTGTAAAACTTTCTTCCCCCGCAGTCATTACTGGTTTGACGCCGACATCTAAGCCAAAAACCCGTACCCGCCGGACTTCTGGCAACCTCAAACACTAGACGGAATAACCCAAGACCAGCCATGACTTTGAAAGAACTCTCCATCGGCGACCGCGCTAAGGTGCTTGGCTTTAACGAAAGCGGCAAGGCCTATCGACGTAAACTGTTATCCATGGGCTTAACACCCGGCACCGAATTTAGCCTAGTCAGGATGGCGCCGTTGGGTGATCCCGTGGAAATAATGATCCGAGGTTATTCACTGTCGTTGCGCAAAGACGAGGCCAACGCCTTTTCCGTGGCTAAATTATGATGAAAACACGTTACACCATTGCCCTGATAGGCAACCCCAACTGCGGCAAATCCACCCTGTTCAATGCCCTGACCGGCGCCAAACAACGGGTCGGCAACTGGCCTGGGGTAACCGTCGAGAAAAAATCCGGCGATTACTTGCACGACCAAATCTCATTCGAGGTAGTCGATTTGCCCGGCACTTATTCATTGGATGTGGTGGACAAGGAAATCTCGCTAGATGAAGCGGTCGCCCGCGACTATGCCCACAGTAACGACGCCGATTTAATCATCAACATCGTCGACGCCTCCATTTTGGAACGCAGCCTGTATTTGACCAGCCAATTGACGGAAATGCGGGTGCCGTTGCTGGTGGTGCTGAACATGGTCGATGTTGCCGCCGGCAAGGGCATTCAAGTCGATGCCGAAGCTTTATCCCAACAACTGGGTTGCCCGGTGGTGCCGGTGGTGGCTTCTGAAAACCAGGGCGTTCCCGCGCTGAAACAAGCTATTGCCGCCGCCATTGCCAGGCCGCAGCCGGTCAGCGCCGAAGTCCGCTATGACGCGGCTCTGGAACGCGCCATCGCCACACTGGTCGGCCGCCTGGGTGAAACCGCCACCAACATGCGGATTTCCCCGCGTTGGTTGGCAGGGCGGCTGCTGGAAGGCGACGATCTGGCGTTGGACACAGTCGATGCCAGTGTGCGCGAAGAAGCCAAGGCCCTGTCGTTGGGTCTGGGTGAAGACATCGACATTATGATGGCCGATGCCCGCTTCACCCTCGCCCATCAAATCGCCAAGCAGACCCTGACCTTCAGCGGCCTGCTCAACCGCGACCTGACCAACCGCATCGACCGTATCGTGCTGAACCGCACGTTAGGCATTCCGATTTTTTTGCTGATGATGTATTTGATGTTTATGTTCACCATCAACATCGGCGGCGCCTTCATCGACTTTTTCGATCAACTGGCGCAGGCGCTGCTGGTGGATGGGTTCGGTGCCTGGCTAACCGGCATAGGCTCGCCGGACTGGTTGACCTTGCTGCTGGCCAAAGGTATAGGCGGCGGCGCCCAAGTGGTGGCGTCGTTTATTCCAGTGGTGGGCTTCCTGTTCCTGTTCCTGTCGGTGCTGGAGGATTCCGGCTACATGGCGCGCGCCGCGTTCGTGATGGACCGGTTCATGCGCTGGATCGGACTGCCCGGCAAATCCTTCGTGCCGTTGATCGTCGGCTTCGGTTGCAACGTGCCGGCCATCATGGCCACCCGCACCCTGGAACACCGCCGCGACCGCCTGATGACCATCGCCATGGCGCCGTTCATGTCCTGCGGCGCACGGCTGCCGGTCTATGTGTTGTTCGCGGCGGCCTTCTTCGCCGACGGCGCCCAGAACATCGTGTTCGGCTTGTATTTGTTTGGCATCGCGGTCGCGGTGCTGACCGGTCTGATCTTAAAAAACACCTTGCTACCTGGTGAAGCCACGCCGTTCATCATGGAATTGCCGCCTTACCATGTACCCACCCTGAAAGGCATAGCCCTACATACCTGGGATAGGTTGAAAGGTTTCGTGCTGCGCGCCGGCCGGCTCATCGTGCCGATGGTGCTGGTGCTGAATATACTCAATGCGGTCGGCACCGACGGCAGTTACGGCAACGAAGACAGCGAAAAATCGGTGCTGGCCGAAATCGGCCGCATGATTTCGCCGGCATTCGCCCCGTTCGGCCTGAACCGGGACAACTGGCCGGCTGCGGTCGGTATTTTCACCGGGGTATTGGCCAAGGAAGCCGTGGTCGGCACCCTGAACGCCGCTTATTCGGCGTTGGCGGAAAACGCCAACGAGGCTGGTGCCGAAGACCCGCCATTCGACTTAGGGGCGGGTATTAACGCCGCTTTTGCCACCATCCCGGTCAATCTGGCCGACGCCTTCCGAGCCTGGCTAGACCCTTTGGGATTGAATATCGGCGATGTCACGGACCAGACAACCGTGGCGGAAAAGCAAGAAGTGTCCACCGGCATTTTCGGGGCCATGGCCAGCCGTTTCGACGGCAAGGCGGGCGCTTTCGCTTACCTGCTGTTCATTTTGCTGTACATGCCCTGCACGGCGGCGATTGCCGCGGTTTACCAAGAATCCGGCCGGGGCTGGACTTTATTTGTGGCTTTGTGGACGACTGGCCTAGGTTACGGTCTGGCGACGTTGTATTACCAAACCGCGACCTGGCATCGCCACCCGCAACAATCGTTGACCTGGGCCATCGCCATTCTGACGGCGTTTGCCCTGGTGCTGATAACGCTACGTACTCTTGGCCAGCGTGAAAAATCGTTGGCGCCGCCCGTCGCTACCCGGTAAATCGACATGATCCTAACCGACATCAGCCATTATCTGCGCGAACATGGCCGCGCCAGCCTCAACGACATCGCCTTAGGTGTCGGCAGTGCCCCCGAGGCGTTGGAAACCATGCTTGCCACGCTGGAACGCAAAGGCCGGGTGCGGCGGTTGCCGGCCGGTTCATCCTGCGGCACGTCAACTTGCTCAAAATGCGACCCGACCACGCTGGCCATTTACGAATGGACGGGCGATGGCCGCAGCCCACCCTCAAAGGCCGGTTGAACCGATGACCGAATGCCCTCTGCTGTTGGTGATTGGCATCCACAGGGAGGAATTGGCGTTCGGCTGCGAGGTTGCCGACCGTCTCAACGACCTAAGGCTCAAGGTGCTGACCGTACCGGAAGGATTGTCCGGCAAGCGGCCGTTATCAGACCAGCAATTCAGATACCAAACCCTGCATCGGGCCTTGTACCTACAACTATTGCCTTTTGTACTCGGTCGTCACACGGTACTGCTCGACCTGCACAGCGGCAGCGATCCGGCCGGCCCTAGTGCCGACTTGATCTGCGCCGACACCGCCTGGCGCGAACTGCTGGCGACCGAAATTAGCCGAAGGCCCGCTTTGACGGCGGTAAACCTGCGTATTCTCCCGCTCGGATCGGAAACTGAATTTCCGTACGCACACACCGTCATCCCCGAACAAATATGGAACAATCCGGCGTTTACCTACTTGGGCATGGAAATCTACCTGCCGGAGACAGCCCTAGGACGCACCCAGGCCTGCGACTTAGCGCAACATCTGGTCACCGTCGCCGCTGACCTAGCGGCTGTTCAAGCGCAACAATGCTCAACCCAGCAGCGGCTTGCGATGGGTGGCCA
>DBNZ01000047.1:1367-4922 GCA_002299495.1 Methylococcaceae bacterium UBA659 | reverse complement strand
ATGATGCCTGGATGCGGTAACTTCAACAGCATAGACAAACCCGCCGTCAAGGCACTGAACAACAACGTCATGGATAACAACAAGTAGGTGTTTTTTAACACCTTGTTGGTCGCCAAAATACTGGCTTCAGGACGGGATACTGCAATATTGGTTTTCATGGTAAAACTCCTTATTAAAAATGGCCGATAAAAGACTCCCGCATGGTACTCGAGTTTCATGCCTCGGGTAAATAGAGGCGGTGAAGAATTAAGAGCCCCTTTATTACCGTACCTAGACTGGCCCGTTGGTAAACCTTCCGGTATTTCGCCAAAACCCAAAACACGGACTTTTTAACTATCATGCCGTTGCCATTTTCCTACACCCTACGCCGCAGCCACCGCGCCAGCAAAGTGCGTATTTCGGTTAGCCCCGACACCGTTGAAGTGATCGCCCCACATCAAGTGTCCGAGGATTTAATCAAGCAATTCGTCCTCGACAAACAACAGTGGGTCATAGCGGCGTTGGGAAAAGTGGCGGCAAGGCAAAAAAAGTTCGCGGATCACACCGCCTTTTATCAACCCGGCGTCGCCATGACCTACCAAGGCACATCCTATGCCATTAACCTTAAAATCACCTCGGCCAAACGGTTAAAAGTTGAATTTTCTGATGGTTTTACCGTGCATATTCCGGCAGACTTGGCACCAGCGAACCGGCATGAAGCCATCAAATCGGCCCTGGCCGCTTGGTTACAAAAACAAGCCAAACACCAAGTTGGCAACCATGTAGAAAACCATGCCGGAAAATACGGCTTAATCCCACGTTCGATCTCCATCAAAAGTCAAAAAAGCCGTTGGGGCAGTTGCGGCATCCATAACGACATCCATATCAACTGGCTGTTGATGGCCGCCCCGCCGGAAGTGTTGGAATATGTGGTGGTGCATGAACTTTGCCATGTGCGGGTGAAAAACCACTCCGCCGATTTTTGGGCGTTAGTGGTCTTGCATTTGCCGGATTACAAGACCCGAAGGCTTTGGCTAAAACAGCATGGCTCGACGCTGATACACAGTTGGTTGTAAGCCAAGAGCTTAGGTGGAACGGAAGGGAGTTTCTCCTTACCGTAAATCCGATCAAGATCGCGGGACTAAACGGCCAGACAACTTCAATCGCCACACGATGGCGCTTTATGACATGCCCTGACAGCGGAAAATGACAAATTCACCCATCCTCTTCAAATTGAACCTAACGCTAGCGATATTGTTATTTTTAACATTTGCAACTCTAGGGTTCTTTGTTAATGCAGGCGAACAAAGTTTTGTTTATCGGAATGATCAAACAGAATACGCCTATCAAGTCAAAGAAACCGGGATTAACTACCACTTTCAATTCACCCATCCCATTTCCGATCCAGAACAGCGAAAACGGGCGGGATTGCAGGTTTTAAAGTCGGTTTATCGCGATACCAGCATCGCAGCCAACTTCTCCAAAGCCTATAGCAAAGAACGGGCGGACTGTTTTGCCTTGGACAGCCGTTTCTATACTTACACGTTGTGTTTTCTACCTAACGACTTTGCTGTAGGGCACAAACAACGGTTTTGGGGATTTGTCACCCGCGTCCCGAATTGGACGTGGCAATTCACTCATGTGTTACTTCCCTTCGCCTTAGCCGCTTTTCTTGGGTTTTATTGGCTTGGCGATGGAAAAAAGAACGGGTAGCCGTTTCCTATTAAACAGAGACTGTTGTCCAAGTTTTGCAGCCCCCCCTGGGCGTAGGCTTACGCCGTCCCCAAAATCGGGGACAAAAACCATTCACAAACCAACATTTCCTGGCCGGCCAACGCATAAACCGTCCGCCGACCCCAAATTGCCTGGTTAATCCCGGCCAAGCCGATAGCAAACGGGGTAAAGCCATTGGGCGCGGCTTTACCCACATCCATTTGCCAACGCTCCAGATCGGGATGGCTGAACAACACTGCGCCCAATGGCTTGACCCCAAGCCTGGACAAATCGGCATGGGCATTTAGGGTCTTGGCCGGAATGACCGTCCGCGCCAGCAGCAAAGGCGCACCATCCGCATGCAACAAAACCTCGCGCACCAGCGCATACCGCCATGCCGGTTGTGCGAGCAGGCGGCCTTCCGAAGGCCACGGCTTGCTCCATTGCTGGCTTAACAGGTTAATCGCCACTTGGGCGCCATAGCAACTACGCAGCCTGGCCGTTAGCGACCCGGGCTCGTAAACCCACGATTGCACCGGTTCCGGCATTTGCTGCCGCATCCCCGGACGGTTGCCCAGCCAACGCGGTTCTTTGGTCAAAAACATGCTGTGTGTCGGCAACGATTTACACCCCGGAATAATCGGCGGACGCTCCCAGCCAGCGGTCACACAGTGGCTGGATGGCATCGGGGTTATCGGTAAAAAATTCCTCGGCGATTTGCCGGACGTCCTCCAGCAACCCGGCGTCGCGGCTTAAATCCGCCACCTTAAAGCGCATCAGCCCGGTTTGGCGGGTTCCCATCACCTCGCCCGGGCCGCGCAGTTGCAAATCCTTTTCAGCGATCACAAAACCGTCGTTGCTGTCGCGCAAAATCCCCAGCCGTTGCTTGGCGGTGTCCGACAACGGCGCTTGGTACAGCAGCAGGCAATAACTGTCACCGCCGCCACGCCCGACCCGGCCGCGCAGTTGGTGCAATTGCGCCAAACCCAACCGCTCGGGGTTTTCGATGATCATCAAGCCGGCGTTCGGGACATCGACGCCCACTTCGATCACCGTAGTCGCCACCAGCAAGGCCATTTGCTGGTTTTTAAACGCTTGCATGACGGTCTCTTTTGCACTGGATTTCATGCGTCCATGCAACAACCCCACGGTCACGCCAGGCAAGGCGGCGATCAATTTTTCCGCCGTTTTTGCGGCGGCTTCGCATTGCAGTTGCTCGGATTCTTCAATCAGGGTGCAAACCCAGTACGCTTGCCGACCTGCCGCCGCCCAGCTTTCGATGCGGGCGATCACAGCGTCCCGCCGTTCCGATGGGATCACGCGGGTGACGATGGGTTTCCTGCCTGGCGGCAATTCGTCGATGACCGACAAATCCAAATCGGCGTAGCTTAGCATCGCCAAAGTGCGTGGTATCGGCGTTGCGGTCATCACCAATTGGTGCGGGCGGATGCCACTGGCCTGGGCTTTTTCCCGCAACGCCAAACGCTGGTGGACGCCAAAGCGGTGCTGTTCGTCAATCACCACCAAACCCAAGCGACCGAATTGCACCGATTCCTGAAACAAGGCGTGTGTCCCTATGGCGATACCGATGCCGCCGTTGGCAATGGCCTTAAGCAATTCGTCCCGCACCTTGCCTTTCAATGGTCCGGTCAACAAACCGACCCGCACCTCAAAATCGGTAAACCAGCCGCTGAAATTGCGGAAATGCTGCTCGGCCAGCAATTCCGTCGGTGCCATGATGGCGACCTGATAGCCTGCGCTTAACGCCAGCAAAGCCGTATAAGCCGCAACGATGGTTTTGCCAGAACCGACATCGCCTTGCACCAGGCGCAGCATCGGATGGCCTTGGCTGCAATCGGTCTC
>DBNZ01000047.1:0-957 GCA_002299495.1 Methylococcaceae bacterium UBA659 | reverse complement strand
CGGCCGGTAAAAACACCGGCGCATGCCAGCGTTTGGCCTGGTCTTTTAAGGTTTTCAAGCGCAGATGATGCGCCAGCAATTCTTCAAACGCCAACCGCCGTAACGCAGGCAAGTCACCGGTTTGCAACAACGCCGCGGTCACCGTTTCATCGGGCGCATGCACAAGCCGCACAGCCTCCACCAAAGCAGGAAAGCCATAACGTCGCAAGACGGCTTCGGGCAAGCCATCCGTGATGCTTAGATTGGGCAGGCAAAGCACCAAGGCTTGCTGCACCGCTTTACGCAAGGTCTTTTGGCTAAGCCCTTCGGTGGTCGGATACACCGGGGTCAGACGGTCTTCGGTGACGGCGGCACCGGCATGGCTAATCACACTGTACTCAGGATGCACCATTTCCAAACCGGCAAAACCATAACGCGCCTCCGCGAACACGCTTAACCAGACCCCAGGCCTTAATTGTTGGGTTTGCCCTGCGGTGAAATGGAAAAACCGCAACCACAGCTCGCCGGTGCCGTCGTTGATTTTGCAGACCAACGACCTCCGCCCCGTCGGCATGACCTCCGCCAACTCCACCTTGCCACACGCCAACGCACTCATGCCAACAGTTAGCGCTGCGATCGGGCACACCCGGGTACGGTCTTCATAACGGAGCGGTAAATGCCAAAGCAAATCGCCGACCGTATGGACACCCAGTTTTTGCATCCTGGTCGCGGTTTGGTCACCAATTCCGGTCAGGGCAGTGACCGGCTGTTTTAGCACATCCATCCGCTGTTAGTTGACCCAGATTAGCAAGCCGGATAGTCCTGTTCTGGCAACTGCATCACCGCATCCATTTCCACTTGCGCCCCCTTAGGCAACGCCGCAACGCCAATCGCCGCCCGTGCCGGGTAAGGTTCTTGGAAATACAAGCCCATGATGTCATTGACAAAGGGGAAATGGCTTAAATCGGTCAAAAACAC
>DBNZ01000037.1 GCA_002299495.1 Methylococcaceae bacterium UBA659 | reverse complement strand
TGGAAATACAAGCCCATGATGTCGTTGACAATGGGGAAATGGCTTAAATCGGTCAAAAACACATTTAACTTGACCACATCCGCCAAACTGCCGCCCGCCGCCATGGCAACCGCGTTTAGATTTTCAAATACCCGGGTGATTTGCGCGGCGATATCGCCGTCCACCAACGCCATGGTTTCCGGCAGCAACGGGATTTGCCCGGACAGATAAACCGTATGGCCGATTTTGATCGCCTGCGAATAAGTGCCGATAGCCTGCGGGGCTTGGTCGGTATGGATGATTTCTTTGTTCATGAATAGTCCCTGCCAAAAAATGAAATTTGTTGATGGGCAATTATACGACGGACACCTACAAACCGACATGATTGGAATAACAAAGCTTATTCGCTATTAAGATGGCTTTGATGCGGTCAGTTTTTGAAATTTGACCGTTTTTATACGACCGCATGCCTAGTTACCTTGCCCGTAATCATACTGATGTATGACATTTCATAGAAATATCATGGAACGGTAACGGTGAGCGGGGATTTTTCTTCTAAAATCCCCGATTTCTTGTTTAAAAACGGCTTGCCTAGTAAGCCTGCCGAAATAAAATTCATACCTCATTGTTTTAACGAACAATTCTAAATTGGAAACCATTATGATCGATTATTTTTTATTTAAAAAGTGGCCGCCCTGCATTCCCATCAGTTGCGTTTTAGTGTTGGCTGCCTTTTCAACCACCCCAACCAGGGCAGGTGTCCTCGCCGGTTGGGATGTGCGTCCTCTGGTTGGCGGCAGCAACAACTTTGGCCCCTCCCCATTAGCGGCAACCACCACTAACCCTAACCTCACCGTGGGCGGCCTAACCCGTGGCGGCGGCGTAGGCACAACGGGTACGGCGGCTGCACGGGCCTGGGGCGGCAACGCTTGGCAAAATACCAGTAAGGACAATGCCATCACAGGAAATGACTTTGCCACCTTCACCGTCACCGCCAACTCTGGCAATCAAATGTCATTGAGCAGTATTAGCCGTTTTGACTACCGCCGCTCAAGCACGGGTCCCGCCAATGGCGTACTTCAGTATCAAGTCGGCGGCGGCGCGTTTACTGACATCACCACGCTCGGCTATGCCTCCACTGCTGGCAGTGGGGCATCGCTGTTAGCCATCGATTTGAGTGGCATTCCGGCTTTACAAAATATCGCGACGGGTTCTACCGTCACCTTCCGTATCGTCAATTTCGGTGGCACTTCCGCCGGCGGTACATGGTATGTGTTCGATGTCGCCAACAGCACCGCAAACGACCTTGAACTTTCGGGTACCGTCAGTGCTGTTAGCTCCGCCTGCGGCGACCCAGCCACGAAAATATCCGCCGTCCAAGGCAGCGGTGCCAGCACACCGCTAAACGGCGTGGCCGGAACCAGCATCGAAGGCATCGTGGTCGGCGATTACCAAGGGCTTAGTGCCAACTCCTTGCGCGGCTTCTTCGTGCAAGAGGAAAATGCCGATGTGGACGGGAACCCCGCCACTTCCGAAGGTATTTTTGTCTTCGACGGCAACACTGGGAGCAATCCGCCGAGCGTAGACGTCAATGTCGGCGACAAGGTGCGCGTCGCCGGCACACCGACAGAATTTTCCAACATGACCCAAATCGGCACGGTCGCTAACGTGCAAGTCTGCTCTAGCGGCCATGCCTTACCGACCCCAGCCACCCTTACCCTACCCGTGCCTAGCGTACCCAACGGCGATTTGACGATCGCCACCCATGCCATCAACGGCTATTACGAGGCCTTTGAGGGCATGTTGGTGACGTTCCCGGCCAAATTGTCGGTGGCAGAATACTTCCAGCTTGAGCGTTATGGCCAGTTGGTGCTAAGCCAAGGCGGTCGTATCCCCACCTTCACCAGTGTCAAAAACCCAAGCCTCGACGGGCTTGTCAACCATCGCATCAATTTGGCTAAACGCCGGATTATTCTGGATGACAAAAACAACATCCAAAATTTCTCCCTGACTAGAGGCCAGCCATTACCCTACCCAACCGGCGGTCTCAGCATTACCAATCGCTTCCGTGGCGGCGACACCATCAATAACCTGACCGGTGTCTTGAGTTGGTCCTTCGCCGGTCAAGCCGGCACCGACGCTTGGCGCATCCGTCCAGTCGAAGAGCGTTTCACTTATAACTTTGTTAAGGCCAACCCGCGCAAACCCAACCCACCTAAAGTGGGCGGAACTCTGCAAGTGGCCAGTTTTAACGTGTTGAACTATTTCACCACCATCGACACCACTAGCGGCAACAGCGGCCCGTGTGCACCCGGCGGAACCCAAGATTGCCGGGGCGCCGACTCTGCGGCGGAATTAATCCGCCAAACCGATAAAGCGGCGGCAGCCTTGTGCGGCATGGACGCCGACATCATCGGTTTGATGGAGATGGAAAACAACGCAACCGCTTCATTATCGGGATTGGTGGCCGCAATGAACGGCCATGCTACTTGTACCGGGCGTGGCGATACTTACGCCTTCATCGATACCGGCACCATCGGCACTGACGCCATCAAAGTGGGATTGTTATACAAACCCGCCACTGTTAGCCCTGTTCATGCTTACGCAGTGCTTGACAGCTCGGCATTCGTAACCGGCGGTGACAGTACCGAACGCAACCGCCCGGCATTGGCGCAAAGCTTCCTCGCCAACGGCCAAACCGTCACCGTCGTCGTTAACCATCTGAAATCAAAAGGGTCTGCCTGCGATACCCCAGATGCTAACGACGGCCAAGGCAACTGCAACCAAGTCCGCACCCGTGCCGCCAACGCACTGATCGATTGGTTGGGAACCAGCCCTACAGGAGTCACCGACCCCGACTTTTTGATCATAGGTGACTTGAACAGCTACGCCCAAGAAGACCCGATCAAGGCCATAGAAGCGGCTGGTTACACCAACTTGGTGAAAAAATTCGGTGGCAAAAAAGCCTATTCGTTTGTGTTTGACGGCCAAACCGGTTACCTCGACTATGCCTTGGCCAACGCTAGCTTGACCCCGCAAGTCACCGGCTCCAAGGAATGGCATATCAACGCCGATGAACCGCCCTCATTCGATTACAACGACACTATTAGGGATACCGGGGAAGCTTCCTTCGAAGCCAAACCGTCCGCCTTGCCGTTGTACGAAGCCAATCCGTTCCGTAGCTCCGACCATGACCCGGTTATCGTCGGCCTGCAACTCGGCGGCGTGGTCAACACCATCAACGGCACCCCAGGTAAAGACACTTTGGTTGGCACCGCCGGCAAAGACCGCATCACCGGTTTTGCCAGGGCAGACACCTTAACCGGTAATGGCGGCAATGATGAATTTGTCTTTACCAGTACTTTAGACGGCATCGATACCATCACCGATTTTATCGTGGGTGAGGACAAGATTGATTTGGCCGCCTTGCTAACGACTATTGGTTATGAAAGAGCTGACCCCATAACCGACGGCATGGTGCAATTTGCAAATTCCGGCAGTAACGCGGTGGTGTTCATAGACACCGACGGCGCGGCCGGTCCCGCCAGGCGGCGGATACTGGCCATTGTGCAAGGTGTCAGCGCCGCCAACCTGAGCCAAGCCAATAATTTCACGTTCTAACCCACCCTTGCCTGCCGCCTTTCCTAGGAAAGGCGGCTTATAGTTAATTTTTTGGAGCTACTTATGTTTAAGCATGTGAAACGTTTTTGTTTGCTAGGGTTGGCGGGGTTGTTGTTCAATATCGCCGCGCCCGTACAGGCCGCTTTGGTCAGTTATCACTTCAGCGGGATGATCGAATCTGGCTTGTTGTTAGGTGAAACCTATAGCGGACAGGTCAGTTTTGATGTCTCCGGCCTGACTAATACGGGTGCGGAATCGGTCGGTTTGACCAGCCTGACCTTGAATTTTTTGTCCACCGTATACAGTTTAAGCGATGGGGTACCGCTTACCACCGCCGATTTCCTGGATGGCAATTTCCTAGGTGTTGATTATGTCGTTATTGCCGATACCGACCTGATGTTCCGTTTCATCTCGGCCCTAGGTACCGGTTTGCCGGATGATCAACCGTATTTTGCCTACGACACCGTCAGTGGCGACTCTGGCACGGGTTCTCTGGTCTATCTGGCTTATGTGGATGAACCGTTGGGGCTGGTTTTGTTCAGTATCGGATTGGCTGGCTTGACTTTGTTCCGCAATCGCCCAAAACCTAAGGGGTGAATGATTCCGTAACAACTGCGGTAAAAAAAAACCGCCGAGAGGCGGTTTTTTTACGGCCGGTTTTTTCACAACGTCAAATAGTTTTCTTTACTTGAGTTAGGGGTAGGTCCTGAACAAATAAAGGTAAATCACTCTTGACTTGGAAAGATTATTTTCCAAATGCAAATATTGTCGGAGTTGATAT
>DBNZ01000230.1 GCA_002299495.1 Methylococcaceae bacterium UBA659 | reverse complement strand
TGAATGACACAAACATCGGTCAGCTTAGGTGAGCCTAAACGGATGGAAATACCTTCTTCCCGGATTTTACTGATTTCTATCAGGCCAAGGTCGGCTAGGGGGCGGTTGTCTTTGAACATATTAAGAACACCGTCTAAGTTCGGATCAATGCTGCCTTTTGCCGCACTATCAATCTTTGAATAAATTTTTTCTTTCAATGTATCTAGTTGTTGCCAATCCTTAGACAGGTTGTCTAAGTTACAAAAAAATTGATAGTAGGGGTCTCTTCTTTCTGAAAAGCAAATGGATACATGGATTGCCCACCAAGAAGCTGATTTATCTAATTTGGGATCATTATCTAAAAGAGCGCGGGAGAAGTTAGTCAATTCGTATTCTCCTGCTTTGATATTACAAATAAGCTGAGCTGCCAGCATCCATCCTTGTATGCCGTCAATTTGATTCTTACCAGCGATCAACTCACGCCTTATTTCTCTGAGTTTATTTTTAGAAAATATTTTTCTGTCTATTTTCACAAGCTCAATTGTCTTGCTTGCCCACCATCTTGATAACGCAAAGGTTTGATTTCCTATTAAAGCCATTGATTTATTCCTGTCATACTTTAATTCAGCGTTTTTATTAGGTAGCTTTAGTAAGGAAATTACACTTTCGTGCAAATTAATATCTATGTAACTCATTAATATATGTTGAACAATATGATTTATCAGATCATTGTTCACTCTCAACGAATCATAAATTTCCTCAATAAATCCACCGCAAATATTCTTTTCTAGTAACTCTTTTTTTGATAAGTGACCGACGCTTGTCCTCTTTAAGTTTTTGCTGTCGGTTATTTCCCAAATCCCGTCATTTTCCAGTTTTCCAAAGGGATAATGAGAGTTCTCCGAATTTCCCACTAAAGCGAGATTTGCGAATATTTGTTGGAATGCTCGATCAATTTCCTCAAATGCAATTAAACGATTCTTGTTTTGATAGCACTGGCTAAGAGTAAAAAGCAACAAAACTGGCTTATGTAAACTGGGTTTATTGTCTTCGGCGTATACCCGAATCTCTCGAAATTTCTTGACTATATCCATAGGGTCATTTCATGCAAATCAAACAGCCGCCGTCGTCATCTTCATCAAAAACAATGTCCATCAAGTTTTTTGATTTCTTTTGTTTGCTATCTAAAACAGACCTAGCCTTAATTTCCTCTTTTCTGGCAATCAATTCATCTAACGATTCGCCTTGAGACCAGGTATAGCGTTTGCCTGTTTTTTCGTCGAATTTCTCAAATTGTTTGGCTTTTTCAAATGCCTCAGGATGGTTTTCATACAAACCAACCCATTCAATTTTCCGTTGATAAAAGCAAAAGTAGCATCCCGAACGGCTTCGCCATTCGTAGTATTTGGGCAATCCGACACCGGAATCATCAAGAATCCGCAATATGTCGGCTTTCACTAAGCCATCGTCTTTAAAAGGAAAGCAGGTGGTTATATTTGGTTTAGTTGAAATATAGCCTTCCCGCTGTGGTTCATCTGCCCGAATTCCGACGTAGCTAATCACAGCATCTTCACCAACAAATTGTTCGAATGGCTTTAGTTTTAAATTAATGGTGCACCATCTTTGTTGTGCGGAAGGCAAGTAGTTGCTATGTAATTTCAAATAATAGTCAAAATCCCGTCCGGCATTCAGACGAATGATTTCTTTACCTAAATAATCAGCCATCAAGTCGACAAAGGCTAAAGTCTCCGGCAATTCCGCCCCCGTATCGGCAAAGAAATATTCCATGTCTGGCACTTTATCGCGCAGATAAATGGCTAAAGCCGCACTGTCCTTGCCACCGGACAAACCGAGCAGATGTCTTACAGGTTTTTTATCACTCATGGATTTTTACCTGTAAAGATAAGCAATTCAAATCTTTAATAAGGTGAAGCGTCTTGTCGTTGCTTAATAGAATTGCGCCAGATTCTATTGCCGTTGCGGCAATGATGGCGTCGGGTAGTTTTACCCGGTACGCTCGCCGCAAGCTGATGGTTTTTTGTTTGATGGTTTCGGTTAAGTTCAGAAAAACAATGTTGCTTAAACAGTTGTTGATGATTTGTGCGTCCGTTGCCGTTAATGCGGGGAACGATAACAGTTCAATTTCGGTAATAACAGAATAGCCATAACGTCCGTTCGGCAGGTTTTCCGCCAAGCGGTCATTCAGCAGGTAAATCAGAATATTCGTGTCAAACAGGTAGTCAACGCTCACGAATTGCCCTCATCGCGTCGCCATTCGTCACGTTGTTGCTGTTGCCATAATACAGGGTCGTCAATAGCTGCAAACGCGCTCACTCGCCCTGCCATTTGCATCAGTTTTGGGGCATGGTCTGCAATTTGTGTATTGGCTTCAATCAGGGCTTCATCAATGACTAAAAGGATGTGATGCTTTCCAGGGCGGATATTGGCTGGCAAAGCAATGGTAATAATACCGTTTTGATTGACGTCTGCTACGGTTTCTATGTGTTGCATTAGCTCGCTCCGAATAACTTGAAGAGTAAGGGGTTGATTTTGTCTTAAGATGTTTAGCCGTTGTTTGGATTCTCGTCCTCAAGTTCAATTAATTCGCCGACTTCCAAGCCGGTGATCTCGGCTATTTCAGTTACCGAAAAGTTCTTTTTGATTAATTTCTTGGCTATCATTAACGCTCTTTTCCGCTCACCTTTCTCCATGCCTTTCTCCATGCCTTTTTCTTCTCCCATAATAAAACTGGGCAATCTTTCAATTTCTACTTGTAACATCTCGAACTCCTGCTGTATGTCCAGATTAATGTTTCGGTTGCTGGCCAGTATTTCCAACATGCTAAGATATTCTCTTAAGCGTTGGCTGTCATCATGTGTTAAGGCGATTAGCTTGGTAATGATTTCATGAATGATGGTTTTGGCCGCCTTGTCTTGCATATCGCATAGCACCGCCATGATTATCGCATCCGGGCTATTTTGGTTGATGAAAAATGGGTAATCCATAGTGTGCATGTCAATGACCGTATAGCGGTACTGCAACTGTGGTGTTTGTATCTGGCCGGGCATGGATAATGCGGGTTTGCCGATGTACAGCAGGTATTGGAAAACAGCTTCATCGGGATAGCAAAGCCGGATGTCAGTCAGATAGCGCAACATCCTGTCCGGCATATCCTTTTGATTTTGGTTTTGGATTTCGATATGCAGGATAAACACCGCGCCCGCGCTGTCTTTAACCCTCGCCAACAAGTCCGCGCGCCGGTCTTCTATCCGTTGTTGTTCGGTTTCGAGCAGCTCGACCGTGTCCAATTGCAAGTTGAAAATATGGGTTGCCACATCCACCAATATGCGTTTGAAAACCTGTTTGGAAATAATGTCTTTTTGGCCCATTGTTAACCTGCCGGATTTATTCCACGGTGTTAAAGCTGCCGCTGATTAAGGCGGCGATAATCGCCAGTCGCTCATTTTCGTCAAATGGCCTTAATTGCTCGGCGATGCGTTCCGCCCAAATTCTGGCCGTTTCGCGTTGCGCTTCAGTCTGGCAAACCGCCCGGCTGATTTCCTGGCCATCGGTATCCACTAGGCGCAACAGCACGGCATTGGTGTCCTGCGTTTTATTGGGCAATGTCAGGCGCAAAACTTCCAGCTCATGGACTTGCCCGGCACGTTCTTGCAACCTGAATTGGGCTTCAATGCGATTGGCCTCTTTCCATTTTTGCGGCGGGACTTTGCCCAGCAGGGCGGCGGTGGATTCCAGCCAGGCTTGGTCGCTGGGATAACCGGGATCGCATAGGCGGCGAATAAACGCGCCGATGCCCATTTTGTCCGGTGTGTAAGTGTCTAAGCCGCGATAGCGGTGGGTTAGGTTTTCACGAAGGCTAGACAAATCGGCAATGCTTTCCTGCAACAAGGATTGGCTTAATAACGCTTGCCAGTCATTGAGCAGTGCGTCATAAGCGCCCCGCAATTCCCGCAGCACACCCACCAGTTTTTGGATGCACTGCTCAACCAGCGCAGGTTCACCGTTAAGAAAATCGGTTGGGGCTAATCCTAAGGCTTGCGGCAATGCGTTAAACAACAACACACCTGGGCTTTGGGCCTGGGTGAATGCCGCCATGACCCGCACCGCTTCAAGGCTTATTGTTTTGCATTGTTTGGTGTAGTCCGGCAGGCGAGAAGCAAACAAAACCAAGGGCTTGGCAATATCCAGCAAGGTGGCATCGGCGGAGATATTGCCGATAACGGAATTTAGGTATTTGTCGAACAGCTCGCCGCGCAATCCGCCTAGGTCAAACCGCTCCAAAGCAAAAAATTCGGGGCGTTTGCACAATAGCTCAGCCTGTTCCATCGTCAGTTGGGCGCAATACACGCCTTCCTGGTAAAGCGCGACTTCCCGGCGATAGCCCAGAAGATAGGCTATCAATAGCACAGGCAAGACCCCCTGCTTGATACCGTAGGGGCGGCCCTGTAAAAAACGATACAGGGCTGTTACCTGAACCTGCTTGCCGCTATCGCCCAGATAGTCCGTGATGCCTTCCCAAACGGGGTGTAGCTTGCAGGGGTCACAGTGTTCATCGGGCGGGTAAATACCTAAGATGCCGTCTACACGCCGATGCAAACGGCTGGCTTTGAGCAAGGACAAGTACAGGCTCATTTCCGCTGGGGTTTTGCTGATGCCTACAGATTCTTGATCGGATGCGGTGAGCATGCCGTGGATTAAACGGTTGCGCCCGGTGTTGGCACTGGCTGAAGGTTGCTCCCACATAATCAGCTCGTTGCGTAATAACGGCGATAATGGGTAACACTGTGTTTCTAGCCAAGCTGATAAGCGGATTTGTAAATCGCGGCGGCTTGTTACGGTTTGTTTTTCGCCGTTGAAATACCAACCCAGCTCGTTAGGTTCAGCCAGCACAGCATGAAGGCTATTGGTAGTTTCTGTTTCGGCATGGGACAGACAGGCCAGGTATTCCCGGTAAGCAACCGGGTCTTGATGCAAGGCTGCATAGCGTTTAGGCAATTCATCCAAGGCTATTTTGTTAAGCACGGTTTCCCTAAGCTGTTCGTGTTGATCAAAACCGCACACGGCAACAATGTCTTGGTTTTTAAATTGGCTGGCATGGGTTTTTTCATCGTCTTCGGTCAGGTAGATGACCAGCACGAGCCCCTCGTTGTTTTGGGGCGGCGCGGGTTCCCGACCCGCCGCTGCACTTGGCAACCGTTCCCTGCCTTGCTCTACCTCGGCAACCGCTCCATGCGTTGCTCTACCTCCTTTATG
>DBNZ01000059.1 GCA_002299495.1 Methylococcaceae bacterium UBA659 | reverse complement strand
GGCAACAGTGCTAAAGCTCACTTTGTGATTAGCGTCGTGTAGCTCGATGTAGCTGGCCTGGTTAAAGGGGGGCAAGACCGCGCCAGTGCGGAAATTGACTGGGCTAACCGTGCCAGCCCCTACCACTCTCGTGCCATTCCAGCGTTTGAAATTCGGCCTGAGTGCATAAACGCGCAGCAAGGTGTCGGCGGAATTGGTCTTCGCGCCGAAGCCGTTGTCAGACATGGCATAAAAGGTACCTCTAACGGGGCCGTGCAGGACTGCTGAAATGCCTTGGACGGGTTGCTTGCGAACCAAGGGCAGCTCGTTGCCGCCCGCGCTTATAGCAAACTGGCCGGAAGTGGGACCTGGCGCAAAAGTGTTGGCTGGCAGCAAGGCAAAGCCGTTCAGTTCAGCGGCGGTGCTGACCGAATGTGCGAATACGGCGGTAATGGCGATGGACAACAATGCAATGCGGGTGGTAAAGCGTTGAGTTTTCATGGCGTCGGTTCCTGTTGTTGGGTTGGTAAGAACGCCCGAAACTATCCGGGCGGCACCAGCGCTGATAAATCAAGGCCGTGCAAAAAGATATTAGCCACGCTTTGTTACCAGCGTGTGAAAGAGACGGCAAAAACCTAAGCCCTATGCTTTTTTCTGATGCGGTTCATCAGTCATACCGAAAAGCCTTTTGAAACACAAAAGGTAAGCGGTTGATACGGTTTATCACGAGGCTGTGAATATGAATCGGATAAGGGCGCTTTGCCTTTTAAAACGTTTCTGACGCCCAATAAGGAGTATTTGGAATCCATTAAGGGAACTCTGGATAAGCCCTTCGACCAGCAGCTCGGCACCCCTAAGGGCATAAAGACGAACTAACGTACCGATTCGGTTCGTAGTGAGCTGATCAAACCACAGACGCTGTGCGGTTTAGGGTACTTGTGCCCTGTGCGGTTTAGGGTACTTGTGCCCTGTGCCGTTTAGGGTACTTGTGCCCTGTGCGGTTTAGGGTATGAGCGCAATCCATTGGCCCTTAAGCCCCCTTAACACACTCAGTGCAGCAAGCTTATATGCCGGGCATTTAGAAAATACCCGGCGCTTAACCTAGTTTGGCTTTATTCGGCTTTCACACCAACCAACATCGCCTGCAATTCCCCGCTTTTGTACAAATCAATCATAATGTCGCAACCGCCGACCAGTTCGCCATTGATGTAAAGCTGCGGGTAGGTCGGCCAGTTGGCATAGGTTTTTAATGCCTCACGCAATTCCGAGTCTGCAAAAATATTGACATGCAGGTAATCGGCGCCGCAAGCATCCAACACTTGTACGGCTTGGCTGGAAAAACCGCACTGCGGAAAATCCGGAGTCCCTTTCATGTACAAAACTACCGCATTGCCTTCTAACTGGTTTTTGATTCTGTCAATTGCACTCATTTGTAGTCACCACTTGTCATTTCAGTTTGTTAAGTTAGGCGATTCTATCAACTTTATAAACCCGATAAAAGCTTAATTAAAACACCAAGCTTGCCTGAAAGCCGACCAGAACCTATAATCGAGCGTTTTTTTATTGGCTGGATAATGCCGGCCGTTTTTTCAGGCATCGCTTATGACCAGCCACATTATGCCCACTTACCAACGCTTGCCGGTGACGTTCGTCCGCGGCGAAGGTGCCTGGCTATGGGACGAAGACGGCCACCGTCACCTAGACGCCTTATCCGGGATTGCTGTCTGCAACTTAGGCCATGCCCATCCCGCCATTCACCAAGCCATTTGCGAACAAAGCCGGACCTTGCTGCATACCTCCAACATTTACGGGATAGGCTTACAAGCAAAATTGGCCGACCGCTTGACGGAAAAAAGCGGCATGGACAACGTGTTTTTCTGCAATTCCGGTGCGGAAGCTAACGAAGCCGCCATCAAATTAGCGCGTAAATATGGCCATGGCTTAGGCGTGGAAAAACCCGCCATCATCGTCATGGAGAAAAGTTTCCATGGCCGCACCCTAGCCACCTTGAGCGCCACCGGCAACAGCAAGGTGCAGCAAGGCTTCGAACCGTTAGTGGAAGGCTTTGTCCGCGTCCCCTACAACGACATCAGCGCGATCAAACAAGCATTGGCTGACCACGTCGGCATCGTTGCCATTTTGGTGGAACCGGTGCAAGGCGAAGGCGGCGTCAACCTCCCCGCCACAGATTATTTAAGCGAAATCCGCACCTTATGCGACCAACGCCAGTTGTTGATGATGCTGGATGAAATCCAAACAGGCATAGGCCGTAGCGGCCGGTTTGTAGCTTACCAACACAGCGGTGTCGTGCCGGATGTCTGCACCCTGGCTAAGGCCTTAGGCAATGGCGTACCCATAGGAGCCTGCATGGCCAAGGGCAAAGCCGCCGAAATCCTCACCGTCGGCAGTCACGGCTCCACTTTCGGAGGCAACTTGCTGGCTTGCCGGGCCGCTTTGGCCGTGCTGGACGTATTGGATGAAACCGATTTGATCGCCCAAGCCGGAAACAAAGGCCAACGAATAAGCTCCCTTTTTACCGAGCAATTACAAGGTAACAGCCATGTGCAGGAGATCCGTCATCTAGGTTTGATGATCGGCATCGAGTTGGACCGGCCCTGTGGGGAACTGGTCAAATCCGCCTTGGCGCGGAATTTGTTGATCAACGTCACCAACGAAAAAACCATCCGCTTGCTGCCGCCATTGATTTTTGACGACCGCCAAATCGCGCAACTGGTGACCGTCCTTTCCGAGCTAATCCACGCTTATACCGGCTCTTGATGCATCGGCCATGAACCCCAGACACTTTATTAGCCTGTTAGACCTATCCGCCGAAGAGATACGCGCCCTGTTACACCGCGCCACTGAACTAAAACGCTTCCGCGACCCCCATTACCTGCCCTTAAAAGGCAAGGTCATGGCCATGATTTTTGAAAAATCCTCCACCCGCACCCGCATTTCCTTTGCAGCCGGCATGGCGCATTTTGGTGGTAGCGCCTTGTTTTTATCGCCACGGGACACCCAACTAGGGCGTGGAGAACCCCTGCAAGACAGCGCCAAAGTCATCTCCAGCATGGTCGATTGCATCATGCTGAGGACAAATAAACATGAAACCGTGACCACCTTTGCCCAACATTCTAGGGTACCCGTCATCAATGGCTTGACCGACCAACAACACCCCTGCCAATTGCTGGCCGATATGCAGACTTTCTTTGAACGCCGGGGCGACATTCATGGCAAAACTGTGGCCTGGATCGGCGATGGCAACAACATGTGCCACTCATACATCCACGCCGCCGCCCGGTTAGGTTTCCATCTGCACATAGCCAGCCCCGAGGGCTATCGACCGGAGCCAGGGATCGTCGCCCAAGCCCCTCCTGGCCGGATCACATTTTTCGACAGCCCAATACAGGCCGCCGAAAATGCCGACCTAGTGGTGACCGACGTCTGGGCCAGCATGGGCCAAGAAGAAGAACAAAAACTCAGGGAATTTGCATTCAAAGATTACCAGGTCAACAGCGAAATCATGGCCGTCGCTAACGGCCACGCTTTATTTATGCATTGCCTACCCGCCCACCGGGGCGAGGAAGTCAGCGCAGACGTCATCGACGGCCCGCAAAGCGTGATATTTGAAGAGGCGGAAAACCGTCTGCATGCCCAAAAAGCATTGCTGGAATTTTTAATCATGGGTAATTGACTGTAAAATCTAAGGCTTACCCACCGTCAGCAAGGACCTCCGTGAAATTGGCAACCCTTTGGCTCATGTTCCTCCCCGCCTTTATTGGCGCCGCCCATGCGGAGACGGTCTACGTCACTGATAACCTTAGCCTATCTTTAAGAAGCGAAGCCGACAGTCAGGCTAAGATCGTCAAATCATTGCCTAGCGGCACACCGTTGACGGTTCTTAAGGGTAAAAAAATCTCAGGTTTTACCCGGGTCCGGACTGAAAGCGGATTGGAAGGTTATCTCCAAAATGGCCATATCACCAAAGAATTGCCAGCCCGCCGGCAACTGGAAACCGCCAATGAGCTGGCCAAATCCTTGCAGGCGGAAAACCTCTCGCTGCAAGCCGAACTAAAAATTTTGCAAGACTCGATCACCCCGGGCAGTAGCCTAGAGAAATCGCTGGCCGCCGAACGCGACCGCCTAAGCCTGGAGCTAAATGAACTCAAAGCTGCGGCGGCCGGAGTGGTGCAGTTAAAAAACGAACATGACGAGCTGCAAGAACGGGTGGTCAACTCCGAACGCGAACTGCAACAACTTAAAGTGGAGAATCAAGCACTTAAAGACACTTCAGAACAGGATTGGTTTTTGTACGGCGGTATTTTGGTGTTCTTTAGCGTCATTTTAGGCTTTTTGTTACCCAAGCTCGGTTGGCAACGAAAAAACCGTTGGGACTCTTTTTAAGCCCTTGCCATTATGCAATAATCACCGACCCTTTCACCCTAAACCCACTTAATCCCCAAGGAATATAAACCATGGCAAACCCCGGCGACAACAGCACCCGCCCCTTTTCTTCCTTAGTCGTGGACGGCATGGAGCGCGCGCCCAGCCGCGCCATGCTGTATGCGGTTGGTTTTAGCAGCGACGACTTTAAAAAGCCGCAAGTTGGCATTGCATCCACCTGGAGCATGGTCACCCCCTGCAACATGCATATCAACAAACTGGCGGACGATGCTGCCAGGGGGGTCGATGGCGCGGGCGGTAAAGCGGTTATTTTCAACACCATCACCATTTCCGACGGCATCTCTATGGGCACCGAGGGCATGAAATATTCGCTGGTGTCCCGCGAAGTTATGGCCGATTCCATTGAAACGGTAGTGGGCTGCCAAGGCTTCGACGGCGTGGTCGCCATCGGCGGCTGCGACAAAAACATGCCCGGCTGCATGATTGCCATCTCGCGCTTGAACCGGCCCGCCATTTTCGTCTACGGCGGCACCATTTTGCCTGGCTGCCATAACGGCAAAAAACTGGACGTCGTCTCCGTGTTCGAAGCCGTAGGCGCCCGTGCCAACGGCAAAATAGACGATGCCGAACTCGCCGCCATCGAAACCAAAGCCATTCCTGGCGCAGGTTCCTGCGGCGGCATGTATACAGCGAATACAATGGCCTCAGCCATCGAAGCAATGGGCATGAGCCTGCCGAACAGTTCCGCGCAGATCGCGGTTTCTAACGACAAGCGCATGGATTGTGAACGGGCGGGGGCAGCGGTGCTGAATTTATTGGCCAACAACATCAAACCCAGCGACATCATGACCAAGGCCGCGTTTGAAAACGCCATCACCGTGGTCATCGCCTTAGGCGGTTCCACCAACGCCGCGCTGCACCTGCCGGCCATGGCGAACGCGGCCAAGGTCGATTTCACCCTGGACGATTTCACCCGGATTGGCAAACGGGTGCCCGTGCTGGCCGACTTAAAGCCCAGCGGACGTTACCAAATGGCCGAATTGGTTGAAATCGGCGGCATCCAGCCGCTGATGAAAATGCTGCTCGACGCCGGTTTTCTGCACGGCGATTGCCTAACCGTCACGGGCAAAACTTTGGCGGAAAACTTAGCTGAGGTAAAACCCTACCCGGACGGCCAAGACATAATCCGCCCCTTGAATAACCCCATCAAAAAAGACAGCCATCTAGTCGTACTCTACGGCAACTTGGCCCCTGGAGGCGCGGTCGCCAAAATCACCGGCAAGGAAGGTTTGCGATTTATCGGCACGGCCAAAGTCTTTGACACGGAGGAAGCCGCCCTGCACAGCATCTTGCATGGCGATATCGTAAAAGGCGATGTCATCGTCATCCGCTACGAAGGCCCTAAAGGCGGCCCCGGCATGAGGGAAATGCTGTCCCCCACCTCGGCCATCATGGGCCAAGGCTTAGGCAAGGATATCGCGCTCATCACCGACGGGCGTTTCTCCGGTGGCACCCACGGTTTCGTGGTCGGCCATATCACCCCAGAAGCTTACGTCGGCGGCCCGTTGGCGATTGTCCAAAACGGCGACACTATAACCATTGACGCCGAAAACAACGAATTGACCTTACATATCAACGAACACGAAATGGCACGGCGGCTTGGATTGTGGCAACAACCCAAACCCCGTTATACCCGGGGCGTTTTAGCAAAATACGCCAAGCTGGTGAGTTCGGCTTCTTTAGGGGCGGTGACGGATAACTTGGATTGATCAAGCCCAACCCGCCATAGGCTATTACAATATATTTCCATTAAAATCAATACATTAATTTAATTTTTCAGTATCGTAACCACGCAACGCACAGAGTGGCCAAATGGGGCGGTTCGGCTTTCCCATCACCCGAAGCCTACAACAAAGCCGCCAGGCCACTAATTTAAAAAATCTTATTAAGGCTGGATATAGCCTGTTTTTACTGTTACGCTTTCTAAGCGGATACCCAAATAATGAACATACAATAAGCAGATGAATACTAAGATGGGTATCCGTAACTTAAGCGTCAACTATTTCATCAAATAGACTCGAAGGATATTCCAATGACCCTGATAAAAAAATCAAACCTATCGCTTGGCCTACTCACCGTAACCGCCTTGACCCTCTGTCCAGGGTTCGTCACTGCGACTGAATATATCCCTTACAAAGGAACAACAACCGCGCCGGCCGCAGCGCAGCCCGCGCCAACCCCACCACCTACCGCAGCCGGAGCCGCAGAAAAACCAGCCCACGGAAACCATTGCAGTCTGGCTTTAGAGCATGCAAATATGGCCGACGTCCATGGTAAAGCAGGCCATCCGGATATTTTAGCCGAACATGCAACCGTAGCTTTAGAACATGCCGTAGCGGCTGAAAACATGTTGGAAGAGGGGGATGCCAAAGAGCATATGGCCGCAGGTATTGAGCATCTGCACGAAGCCATCAAACATGGCGAATTAGGCCATGCCGG